>NZ_JBTRWP010000001.1:0-123614 GCF_054609335.1 Acidiferrobacter sp.
GTTGTCTTTCCGAAGCACGGAATCAAGCGCCGCAGGATGTGTGTGCGGGCTCTCTGGAGCATGCCCATGAACCGTGTCATTCAGTAAGAAGCTCACCCGCTTGAGCGGGTTGAGAGTGTCACAGGTCATCAAGTCTGTTCGATCGGAAAGGCCAGGACGTCGTTGATGTGCACGGCGCCCAAGGCTCGCATCAGCACCCGGTCGAAACCGAGCGCGCAGCCTGCGCACTCGGGGAAATCACCCTGGGCGAGCGCCGCGAGCAGGCGCTCGTCTTGCGCAATCGCCGGTAGTCCCCGCGCGTGCCTCTTGCGGGCCTCCGCGGCGAACCGCGCAGCGTATTCGTCGCGGTTCGCCTCCTCGTGGAAGCCGTTGGCCAGTTCCAGCGCCCCGCAATAGATCTCGAAGCGGTCCGCAAGCCCCTGGGAATTGATGCGCGCAAGGGCCGCTTGGCTTGCCGGGTAGTCTGTTATCACGGTCATGGCGTCGGTCGGAAAGTGCGGGGCCACGGCCTGGCTCATGAGGAGATCCAGGAGGGCGTCCCGATCGTCCAGGACCAATTCGCGCGTCGAGGGGAGGCACGCATGCGCACATTCCTGCAAGAGGCCCGTGGGGTCGTCGATCGGATCGACGCCCAGTCTATCGCGAAAGGCCTGGCGGAAGCTCACGAGGCGCGCCTCGGGCGTCAAGGATGGGGCGAGTCGCGCGATCAAGGTGCAGGCCTCGTCGATGAGGCGAAGGTGGTCGTAGCCCACGCCATACCATTCCACGAGCGTGAACTCGGGGTTATGGAAGCGCCCCACCTCGCCTTGTCGAAACGCCTTCGTGATCTGGAAAATCGACCCGCTCCCACTCGCCAGCAGACGCTTCATGGCGTACTCCGGAGAGGTCTGGAGATAAAGGCTGCCAAAGACCGGGTCGCTCAGGGCAAACTGGGCGAGCTGGGCATCGGCCGCCCCCGAACGTCCGAGCACTGGCGTCTCCACCTCCAGGTAGCCGCGCGCCACGAAAAAGGCGCGTACTTGCGTAAGGAGCGCGGCACGGCCACGCAGGGCGTCTAGCTGTGTGAGTACGCCGCCAAGCCCCTCGAGTGCCGATGGGTTGCTATTCCTTGGCGCGGGCAATGTATTCGCCGGTTTGGGTGTTCACCTTCAGACTGTCGCCCACGTTGATGAAAAGCGGCACGCGCACCACCGCACCCGTCTCCAGGGTCGCAGGTTTGCCGCCACCACCGCTTGTGTCGCCACGCACTCCGGGGTCGGTGTCCGCGACCTTAAGGATGACGTGGACCGGCGGGTCGACGCTGAGCGGTACGCCATTCCAGAGTGTCACGAGACACAGCGCTTGTTCCTTCAGCCACTTGGCGGAGTCGCCGACGGCAGTCTTGTCGGCCCCCAGCTGCTCGTAGGTCTCGGGTGACATGAAATACCAAAACTCGCCGTCGCTATAGAGGTATTGCATTTCCACATCGACGACGTCGGCGCCCTCTACGGTATCGCCCGACTTGAATGTGCGTTCGACCACGCGTCCGGTCTTCAGGTTACGGATCCTGACGCGATTGAAGGCCTGGCCCTTGCCGGGTTTCACGAACTCGTTCTCGATGATCGAGCAGGGGTCGGAGTCCAGCATGATCTTGAGGCCGTTTTTGAATTCGTTGGTGCTATAGGTGCTCATGGTAATCTCGGGTTTGAATGGGGTCTGGCCGGCATCCCTTGCCTTTTGTGGGCCGAACACGGACAGTGCGCGCCTATGATACATGGAACTTCTTCAACGGGGCAGGCGCCCTGGCGGGCCGAGCTTGCCGCGGCCGTTTGCGATCCGGAAGAGCTGTTGCGGGCCTTGGAGTTGCCGTGGGACCTGCTTCCGGCGGCGCGCCGGGCCCATCATCTGTTCCCGCTGCGCGTGCCGCGCGCCTATCTCGCGCGCATCACCCCGGGTGATCCGCAGGATCCCTTGCTGCGGCAGGTCTTGCCGCTCGACCTCGAGGAGGTCATAGCGCCCGGCGACTCCCGGGACCCGGTCGGCGATCTTGCCGCCCAGCTTGTGCCTGGAGTGCTCCACAAATATGAAGGCCGGGTGTTGCTGACCGCCACCGGCGCCTGCGCGATCCATTGCCGGTACTGCTTTCGTCGACACTTTCCGTATGCAAAGGCCAACGCCGCGCGGGATCGGTGGCGGCCGGCCGTGGCCCATCTCGCGGCCGACCTGTCGATCCGGGAGGTGATTTTAAGCGGTGGCGACCCGCTGACCTTGGGTGACGATAAGCTCGCCGAGCTGACGCGGGCCCTGGAGGGCGTGCCCCACATAAAGAGGTTGCGGCTTCATACCCGCGTACCGGTCGTGATCCCCAGTCGCGTCGATGAGGCGCTCCTCGACTGGCTCGGGCGGACATCGCTTTCGGTCGTCATGGTATTGCACGTGAATCACGCCCGCGAAATCGATGAGGCAGTCGCAGGGGCTTGTGCGCGATTACGTAAGGCGGGAGTGACACTCTTGAACCAGTCGGTCTTGCTGGCCGGCGTGAATGACGATGCCGAGACCCTCACGCAGTTAAGTGAGCGCCTGTTCGAGGCCGGTGTCCTCCCCTATTACCTGCATATGCTCGATCGTGTTGAGGGGGCCGCGCATTTCGCGGTCGAGGAGGCCTTCGCCATGGGCCTCCTGGAGGCCCTCCGCGTGCGACTTCCGGGCTATCTCGTCCCGCGTCTCGTGCGCGAGGAGGCGGGTGCATCCGCCAAGCTCCCCGTGCTCGCGGTTGGCGCGGGAGCCCGTTGTCGTTAAAGTAGCCGATTCCGCGAATGGACGAGGCACGGTAGGGTGGCGATCGGCGATTTGAATCTTTGGGATCCGGGGCTCGCGGGCCTTAGCATAGGGCTTGCGCTCGCCACCGCCTTTTTTCTTGGCATGGTGCATGGGGTGACGCCCGACGAGCACACCTGGCCCATCACCTTCAATTACGCTATTGGATCCTATTCCATCCGTGGCGGACTCAGGGCGGGACTGTTGTTTTCGCTCACCTTTACCCTTCAGCGGGCCATCGCCTCCGAGCTCGCCTATTTCGCTATGACGAGTTTCCTCGTGGGTGCCCGCTGGAGTTTTGCAGTCTACGTCGTCGTGGGCGTCGTTATGGCGGGCTCCGGGCTTTTCATATTACGCAAGGGACGCATCCCGCACATCTTTCACAGCCACGCCCTCGAGCACGAGACGGCCGACCAGGAGCCTGCGGCGCTGCCCACCTATATGCCGCTCGTCCATGGTTTCGTCGCTGGCTGGGGTACCGGCGCGTTCGCGATCATCGTCTACACGGTCTTGGCCCCGGCCATGCCGAGCCCCTATTTCGGTTTCTTGCCGGGTCTCCTCTTTGGTTTGGGCACGATGCTTACGCAGATGCTCCTGGGTGCGCTCTTCGGTGGTTGGATGGCGCGACGCAAGCTCGACGAGAGGGCGCGGGTCTATGTGGCGCGCAAGATGGCGGGCCGCACCCTGAGCGGCGGCGGCGTGGCCTTCGTGCTCGTCGGTATCCTGGGGCTCGTCGACCCGGGGCTTGCCTCGGTATCCGTTGCAACCGGCCTGCACGTCCATAACCTCGCGCATGTGGGCATCGGCCTCATCGTGCTCGTGCTCGTGCTGGTACCTGTGGCTGGCTACGCCTTCTGGAAGTCGGTGCGTGAGGCGCGCGGCTTGTTCTCCGCCACCCGCTGATCGCTGCGGATCAGTGTGTGGGCTGTGGCGTCATGCGCAGATACGGCTTGATCTCCCGGTAGCCTTTTGGGAATTTGGCGGCGAGCGCCGCCTTGTCCTGGAGCGCAGGCGATATCACGACGTCGTCGCCGCTATGCCAATTGGCGGGGGTCGCGACCTGATATTTGTCGGTGAGCTGCAGGGAATCGATGACCCGGAAGATCTCCCCGAATTCGCGCCCCGTGCTTGCCGGATAGGTGAGTATGGTACGGATCACCTTCTTTGGGTCGATGATGAACACCGATCGCACGGTGAGCGTGTCGTTTTGCTTGGGATGGATCATGTCATAGAGCAGGGACACCTTGCGATCCTGGTCGCCTAGGATCGGGAAGTCGACGTGGGTCTTTTGTGTCTCGTCGATATCCTTGATCCAGTCTTTATGGGTATCGACCGGGTCGACGCTCACGGCAAGCACCTTCACGTCGCGACGCTTGAACTCCTCCATGAGTTTCGCTGCGCTCCCGAGTTCGGTTGTGCATACCGGCGTATAGTCGGCGGGATGCGAAAACAAGACCACCCAGTGCGGGCCGATCCATTTGTGGAACGCTACCGGTCCTATTGTAGAGTCCTGGGTAAAGTCTGGGGCGATGTCACCGAGATGCAAGCTCATGCGAATTCTCCGTCGTCTGGATAAGGCAAAGATCGTGTGCAAGGATAGGCGCGAGGCGCCGGCGCGCGAAGAGCCTTAGGGAGGAGGATGTGGCTTGTATCCGATTGAGGGTCAGGGGTAGGGTCCAGGGGGTCGGGTTTCGCGTCTACGTACGCGACCAAGCCCGCGGTTTGGGTGTGACGGGCTGGGTTCGCAATCGCGCGGATGGATCGGTCGAGGTTCTGGCATGCGGCCCCGAGGCGGCGCTCGAAAGTCTCACGAAGCTGGTCTCTCAAGGTCCCATTGCCGCACGCGTCACGCACGTGGCGCAGGAGCTTGGACTCGCAGGCGCGCTCATCCCGGAGAGCTTCCTCGTGCGTTATGACGAGGATTGAGCAGAAGCTGTGCCGGGCGACCGATGAATCGACTTCGGTGGCGAAGTTGCCCGTCAGTATTGTCCACTGCGGATCGTCGTTGCACCTCTCTCGTTGCGACTCTTGAACGATTCGCTCCCTCGTGACTTGTGGTTCACAACCCCCAGGCCGCGTTGGCCTTAGGCGGGAGGCGTCTTCGTGGGCCATCTCTTCATTAACTAAAATGGCAGCATTCTGCAGGCCGGAACGGAGGGGAAGGTGCTGGAAATCAAGGCGCAGGATGTTATCGATCGGATCGCATTCGATAATCCTTGGTGGGGCCCTGCGGGACCCGCAACATGCCTCGCTTTCCAGAACGAGCCACGCCGGAAGTATTTCTGGCCCTTCTACCGCATGGTCAAGGATACCAGCGTTAACCGTGCGATCGTCTTGATGGGACCAAGGCGGGTTGGCAAGACCGTCATGTTGTATCAAGCGGTGAGACGTCTTCTCGACGACGGTATACCGAGCAACCGGATATTCTATGCGTCTCTCGAGACGCCCCTTTACACTGGACTTGCGCTAGAAAAACTCCTCTCCTACTTCCGCGGTCAGTTCGACCACCCGCATAACGCGGCGCTTTTCGTTTTTTTCGACGAGGTTCAGTATCTAAGGGATTGGGAAGTTCACCTGAAATCATTGGTCGATTCCTACCCAGGCGTCAAATTCGTCGCGACGGGATCCGCGGCTGCGGCCTTGCGATTGAAAAGCCGTGAGTCGGGGGCGGGCCGCTTTAGTGACTTTATCTTATCCCCCCTCACTTTTGCCGAATATCTTGCCTTCATAGGTAGGGAGGAAGCGTTGATCCAGTCCGTTGAGGGGCCCGGCGGCAGTAGACGCCATGTGACCACATCTATAAACGAACTCAATGCCGAATTCGTCAATTACTTGAATTTTGGAGGATACCATGAGGCGGTATTCTCCGAGACGATACAAAAAAACCCGGACCAATATATCAAGAGCGATATCATTGACGAGGTGCTGTTGCGGGATCTTCCGAGTCTGTACGGGATCAGCGACATACAGGAATTGAGCCGGTTGTTCACTACGCTTGCCTATAATACGGGCCTTCAGGTGAATATCGAGGGATTGTCGCAATCGTCTGGGGTGGCGAAAAACACGGTTCGACGATACTTCGAATATCTAGAGGCGGCATTTCTCGTGCGAAGAGTTGAGCGCATCGATCAAAACGCCAAGCGCTTCAAGCGCGCTGTACACTTCAAGGTGTATCTCGCTAACCCATCGATGCGCGCCGCCCTTTTTGGGCGGCTCGACACGACCTCCGATACCATGGGGGCGCTTGCCGAAACGGCGATATACAGCCAGTGGCAACATAGCAAATCGGCGGACCTCCATTACGCGCGATGGTCTGGTGGTGAGGTGGACATGGTTTTGCTTGCGGGCGCCGACCAGAGGCCGCTTTGGGTAACCGAGATAAAGTGGAGCGATCGGCCGCGCCGGGCCCTTGATGAGTTGAGCTCGTGTCTAGAGTTCGTCAAGAGAAATCCCGGGATTCGCGATGTTCTCGTCACTAGCCTCACGATATAGGAGGGCGTCGATTGCCAAGGGGTGCGCGTCACGTTCCGGCCGACGAGCCTGCACGCCTATACTTTGGGGGCCAACCTTCTGCGGGAGACTGATGGGCCGGATGAGCCCTGACGTTCGTGTGATGGTGTGTTGCGGCGCGTCCGTGGGCGAAGGGACGGGACTCGGTCTCGCGGCCCCTCATGCATGCAAAGCGTGTGGTCTTTGCCGCCAATTGCGCAGGCGAGGAGCGGGTTTGTTACTGACGAAACCAGCGTGCGTGGAATACGCGGTAGACGCGGTCCGGATAATAGGGCAGGCCGTTGCTGCCGTTGTAGGCGGCGAGCGCGGCGAAGAGATCGCCTTGGTGGCGATTCAGGTAATGCCGAAGGATATGGCAGCCCATGCGCAGGTTGGTGCGGACCCGAAAGAGATTGGCGGTGGGCTCCCCCAGCCGCTTTTTCCAAAAGGGCATCACCTGCATGAGGCCGAGCGCGCCCTTCGGGGACACCGCATAGGGGTTGAAGCTGCTTTCGACTTCGATCACGGCGAGCACGATGCGCGGCCGCAGCCCCTCGCGCAGCGCCGCGTAGCGGACGTCTTCGAGCAGCCGCAGGCGGAAACGCCGCGCCGGAACGAGGGCCGATAGCCGCTGCGACATATCGGCGAGCCAGACCTCGGCTGCGAAGCGGTCGCGGAAGGCGTCGCGGTGGATGGGGATATGGCCCCAGGGCCCCGGCGCAGCCCTGCCCGCGGGCGCCGCGAGGAGGGCGACCGCGAGCACCAGCGCCCTAGCGCGCCAGCCTTTGGGCGATGAGGGCGCGCGCATCGGCGATCGGCCAGTTTTGGGGCTCGGCGTCCGTGCGGCCTTTGTATTCTATGGTGCCCGTCTTGAGGCTGCGATCACCGATCACAAGCCTATGCGGTATGCCGATCAGGTCGATGTCGCCGAACAGCACGCCCGGGCGTTCGTCGCGGTCATCCAAAAGGGCGTCTATCCCGTCGGCGCGCAGGTCCTCATAGAGCATTCGTGCGGCCTGCGCCACCTCCGCGGATTTGTGGAACCCTATGGGGACGATGGCGACTGTGAAAGGCGCGATGGGCATAGGCCAGATGATGCCGCGTTCGTCGTGGTTTTGCTCGATGGCGGCGGCCACGACCCGCGACACGCCTATACCATAGCAGCCCATGACGAAGGCTTGGGCGCGGCCGGCATCATCCAGGTAGGTCGCCTTCATCTCGCTGCTGTACTTGGTTCCGAGCTGGAAGATGTGGCCCACCTCGATGCCGCGGCCCCGCTCGAGGCTCGTGCCGCATTGCGGGCAGGGGTCGCCGGCTGTGACCTCGCGCAGATCGAAGGCCTGCGGTTCCGGAAGGTCGCGCACCCAGTTCGCACCCGTGAGGTGTCGATCCTCATGGTTTGCGCCGCACACGAAGTCGGAGAGGGCGAGGGCCTCGGGGTCGGCGTAGCCCGGAATGACGAGCCCTCGCGGTCCCGCCGCGCCCGGTACGCCGCCTGCGGCGCGGACCTCCGCAGGGCTCGCGAAGGTCAAGGGATTTAAGGCCTCGGGCACCTTGGCGGCTTTGATCGGGTTGATGTCGCGATCGCCGCGCACATACAAGGCGATGGGGCCGCGTGTGCCGCGAATGAAGAGCGTCTTTAGGACGCGGGTGGTGGGGACCGAGAGGGCTTTTGCCACCTCTTCGACTGTGTGCGCGCTGCCCGTGTCCACTTCGGTAAGTGCAGTCGCCGCCGGTGCCCGCGGCGCGCCCGCGCCGCTTCGCGCGAGCTCCACGTTGGCCGCGTAGTCGCAGCCCGGGCAGGTGATGATCGCGTCTTCGCCTGTGTCGGCCACGACATGGAACTCATGGGAGGCGTCGCCCCCTATGCTGCCGGTGTCGGCGCGCACGGCCCGAAAGCGCAGCCCCAGGCGCGTGAAGATACGTTGATAGGTCGCATGCATGACCTCGTAGGTGGCCTCGAGGGACGCCTTGTCGGCATGGAAGGAGTAGGCGTCTTTCATGAGAAACTCGCGGGCGCGCATCACTCCGAAGCGGGGACGCACCTCATCGCGGAATTTGGTCTGGATCTGGTAGAAGTTCATGGGCAACTGCCGATAACTTTTGATCTCGCGCCGCGCCAAATCGGTGATCACCTCTTCGTGCGTGGGGCCGAAGCAGAATGGTCGGTCGTGGCGGTCGGTTAGCCGCAGGAGTTCCGGCCCATAGTGTTGCCAGCGCCCCGATTCCTCCCAGAGCTCGGCGGGTTGGACCGCGGGCATCAGGACCTCTTGGGCGCCGGCCCGATTCATCTCTTCGCGCACGATGGCTTCCACCTTGCGCAGTACGCGCAGGCCCATGGGCAGCCACGTGTAGAGCCCTGAGGC
The DNA here is from genome assembly GCF_054609335.1 of Acidiferrobacter sp. Lineage (NCBI taxonomy): Bacteria > Pseudomonadati > Pseudomonadota > Gammaproteobacteria > Acidiferrobacterales > Acidiferrobacteraceae > Acidiferrobacter > Acidiferrobacter sp. Next base: position 8,652 of record NZ_JBTRWP010000001.1, read on the forward strand.
CAACTTGCGAATCATGCCGGCGCGCAGCATGAGACGGTGGCTCACGATCTCGGCGTCCGCCGGGGTTTCCTTGAGAGTGGCAAGCAGTAGCGCCTGTGTCCGCATGGCTATACGAGTATCCTTAAGAGATTGTTGTTCGAAGGGACCGCGCCTTCAAGGCCACAGCCCGCGCGCGATCACCCAGTCGCCATGATATACGAATCTAGTCGCGGGGATCGGGGGGCGGCTGTGGTCCGTGTCGACGCGGAGGCTCGTGGCGCCTAGGGCCCTGGGCCGGCCACAGATGGGCGGCCCCTCGTACGCCGGAGGCGGCACCGTGGCGGGCGGCCACGATGGGTGTCGTGAACTCATCGGTGAACGCGGCGCTTGCCAAAGCCCTCGGGGCCAGCGCATAGAGCGCCCCCACAGCGCTCAAGCCGCCGCCCAGCACGATCACGTCCGGGTCTAGGATGTTGACGACTACGCCGAGCGCCCGCCCGAGCCGGGCGCCATACCGATCAAGGGTTGCCTGCGCGATCGGGTCGCGTCCCGCGCGCGCTACTATCTCGGGGGCGGCAAGCCCTTCCTGCCCGCCCAGGGCCCTATAGCTTGCCGCGAAGCCACCGCCCGATAGTAGGGTCTCCACGCATCCTGAGCGCCCGCAATAGCAAGGCGGCCCGTCGGCCTCGAGGATGTTATGCCCCCATTCGCCCGCAATGTGTTGCCGGCCCGGCCAGAGTGCGCCGTCGATCACGAGCCCCCCGCCGACACCGGTGCCGAGGATGACCGCGAACACGCATCGCAGGCCTTGACCCACTCCGTCGCGGGCCTCGCTCAGGGCCAGGCAGTTGGCGTCGTTCTCAAGGCGGATCGGGCGGCCGAGGCGCGCGGCTAGGTCTTCGCGCAGCGGCCGCCCGTTCAGGCAGACGGTATTGGAGTTCTTAAGTAAGCCCGTTTTGTGGGAGATCGCCCCGGGACTCCCTATGCCCACCGTACAGGGTTCAGAGGCCAAGGATTCGAGCGCGGCGACTAGGTCTGCGACCGCCCCCAAGATGGCGTCATAGCCGGCCGCAGCGGGTGTGGGCACCCGCCTGCGGGCAATCTCGCGACCGCTCCCATCCATGACGATACCCTCGATCTTCGTGCCGCCGAGGTCGATCCCTATGCGCATAGCGCGGCCAGCCAGCGGGCGTAGAGGATGTCCGCAACCTGGTGCAGGGCCGCGAGTTTGTGGCTCGCATCGTCACGCATCTTATCGGCGGTCTGTACCGACGGCGAGGCGATGAGGGCGCGACCCGCCGGGCTGCCCGCCCATGAGTCGATCATGCGGGCGGTCATCTCGATGTGACATTGCAAGGCCAGTGTCCGGCCGATGACGAAGCCCTGATGACGGCAGAAAGGGCCGGTCAGGAGGGGGGAGGCGTCGTGGGGGACGGTGAAGGTCTCGCCATGCCAATGGAAGACCTCGAAACGGTCGGGGAGTCCCTTCAGCCAATCTCTGGCGGCCGCCCCGGAGACGGCCTCGACCATGCCCCAGCCGATCTCCATCACCGGGTTGGGCCCCACCGTGCCGCCCAGCGCCTTGCTGATCAGCTGGCCTCCCAGGCAATGGCCCAGGACCGGCAGGTCCGACCCGCGGGCCTCGCGAATGAGTGCCAAGGACTGCGGGATCCAGGGGAGCGGGTCGTTCACGCTCATAGGCCCGCCCATGAAGACGAGGCCCGCGTAGTCGCTCGCGGTCTTGGGCATCGCATCGCCTTGATCGACTCGTATGATGGTGTAAGGCACGTCCCGGCGGTTTAGGACCTCGGCCAGATAACCCGGACCCTCGCCGGGCGCATGTCGGAAAATCGCAAGAGGTTTCATGAGTGAAGAGAGGTCTCGGCCATTGATTCGGGGGCGCACGGGCTGTGTCGCCATCCGCACGGCTCATCTCGCAAACACGCCGCGCTCGAGGCCTTTAGTATAGCGGTATGCGGGGCCTGTTCCCTAGTCGGCGGCGACGGCGGGCGTCGTTTCCCCGCCGAGCCTGTGTTTGCCGACGAGCAGGACGAAAGGCAGCATGGTGGCGAAACTGAGCGCGATGAACCAGAACGCGGCATCGAAGGCGACCATCTGTGACTGTTGGTTCAGGGTGTTGGCCAGTATCACGGCGCCTTCTGGCGCCTGGGGGAGGAGGTGGAGCGGCGCCAAGTAGGCGGCGGTGGCGTTGCCGAAGGCAGTGATGTGGCCGCCGATCGCGTTCCAGGCGATCTGACCGTGGCGAATAAATACGGCCGTGACGAGCGAGATGCCGATCGATGAGCCCACGGTGCGCATGAGACTGAAGAGCCCGGCGGCCTCGGAGGCCGACTCGCGCGGTAGGCTTGCAAAGGCCACCGTGGACAGCGGCACGTAGATCATCCCCAGGCCGAGTCCCTGGATGAGGACCGGCCATATGACGTCCCATTCGTTGATATGGAGGTCATAGCGGGTCATGCCCCAGGTCCCGACGCCGCTTAAGAGAATGCCGGTCGTGATCAAGACCCGCGGACTCATGCGCGTGATGAGGCGGCCTACGATGAGCATACTGACCGCACTTACTATACCGCGCGGCGCCATGACAAGCCCGGTTGTGAGTGTCGGATAATGCAGGAGCTCCTCAAGAAAGAGCGGCTGTATGACCATCGATCCGTACATGCCGAGTCCGAAGATCGCAAGCAAGAGGCTTGCCACGGTAAAGTTGCGGTCGGCGAGAATGCGTAAATCGAAGAGCCGTCGGCCGCCAGGCGAGAGGCTATGGACGGCGAAGGCCCCGAGACTGGCGAGCGCGACTACGGCGGCGAGCTGGATGCGCATCGAGTCCAGCCACCCGTACTCGTTCCCGCGGTCAAGAAGGAACTGAAGGGCGCCTATGGACAGGCCCAGATAGATGAGACCCTCCCAGTCCATGTCGCGCTTCCCGCGCGGGGTGTCCGGCACCGACGTGAGTGCCAGCACATAGGAGAGGATGCCGACTGGTAGATTGATGAAAAAGGTCCATCGCCAGCTCAAGACCTCGGTCAGATAACCCCCGAGCGTGGGCCCGAGGATGGGCCCTATCATCACCCCGATGCCCCAGATCGCCATCGCCCGGCCACGCTCCTCGATTGGGTAGACGCTGACCAGGATGGCCTGCGAGAGTGGGACGAGGGAGGCCCCGAACGCGCCCTGCAGGAGGCGGAAGACCACGATCTGGCGCAGCGACATCGCCAGGCCGCAGAGCGCGGAGAAGGCCACGAAACCGAAAATACTGATGAGGAGGTAACGGCGCCGACCCAGGCGGTCTGTGAAGAATCCCGTGAGCGGCATGAAGATCGCGGAGGCTACGAGGTAGCTCGTGAGCACCCAGGTGATCTGGTCGGGGGTCGCCTCGAGCTGGCCTTGCATATGCGGCAGGGCCACGTTCACGATGGTAGTGTCCAGCACCTGCATGACGGTCGTCGCCATGACCGCGATGGTGATGAGGAGTCGCTGTCTCGGACTCACGGCCCGGGTTCAGGGGTCGAGTTTTCGATACAGACGAGGATACTGCATGTGGACAGATCGAGGAGCGTCACTCCGACCGAGCCGCGCCACCACCGGGCGAATCCCGACTGCGTGTGGTGGCCGAGAACGATCAGGTCAACCTGTAGGGCCTTGGCTGCGCGCGCGATCTCGTCTGTGGGCTCGCCCAGGGCCAAGTGGCCTTGGGCCTTGACGCCGCGTTCGGTCAGTTTCGCGACGCCCTCGGCCAATATCTCTTCGATATGGCGAGTCTGCTGCGCGAAGGGCGCATCGGTGGACAAGGACTCACCGACGATCGCCGTGGCGCTTGTGCGGACGACGGCGAGCAGGTGCACGAAGGCGCCGCAGGCGGCGGCTAGTTCAGCCCCCTGTGTGAGGGCCGTCCGGCCTTCGCGTGTGCCATCGTAGCAAAGGAGCATGGTGCGAAAGACCATGGGTATCCCTCGTCAGCGTTGATGCGCGGCGCGAAAAAAGACTGTTGCGTTCGCGCTCGTCGCGATGCGCAGTGGCCAACGGGGGTCCGGGTTTTGGATCAGGATGCGTACCGGGACGCGTTGCGTGACCTTGACCCAGTTGCCCGTTGCGTTTTCGGGTGGTAGCAACGAGAAGGCTGTGCCGCTGCCGCCGCTTATGCCGATCACTTTACCGTGGAAGAGGTGGTTTGGGTACATATCGATGTGGATGTGTGCCCGATCGCCCACCGCGATATGACTCAGGTCCGTCTCTTTAAAGTTGGCGGTCACCCAATAGGTGCGGCTTGCGATGAGGGCAAAAAGGGGCGTGCCCGCCTGGATATAGGCGCCGGGACGCAGCCGCATATTACTCAGAGAGCCCGCGGTCGGTGCCCGCACCAGGCAATGTGCGAGATCGAGCTTGGCGCGGGCAAGTGCCGCTCGGGCAGCTTCGAGCGCGGCTTGGTCAGCCTTGACGGTCGCCTGCGCAGTCTCGGAGGCCTGCGACGACAGGAACCGGTGTGCCGCCATGCGCCGCGTGCGGCCGCTTATGGCCTCGGCGTTGACGAGCAGGGCTTGACGTTGCTCGACCGAGGCTTGCGCCGCACGGACCGCGATCTGATAGGGATGCGGATCGATCTCGAACAGGCGTTGGTGGGCGCGTACTGTTTCATTGTCGTGCACAAAGAGCTGTGAGACCGGCCCCGAGACCTGCGCGGCCATCGAGACGACGTGCGCACCTACATAAGCATCATCCGTGCTGACGTAATCCTGGAAGCTGCGCCAATAGACGTAGGCTCCATAGAGCAGCAGGATGGCGATGAAGGCCAGTAAGGCCCTTTGACGGAGTAGGGCGCGGGCCATCTGCGACAGTCGGGACATAGTGTGGGTCGGACCTGTATGAAAATGAAGGCTAAAGACTAAGAAGCCGGTTGCGGATTTTTTTGAGGACCGCGGTGCTCACCGCCACTTCCTCTTCGGTGAGGTTGGCGAGGAGTTCATGGCTCAGGCTCTCGGCCACCTCGGTTATCGGGCGCATGAGCGCCCGACCCCCCTCGCAGAGGTGCACCGTCTTGCTACGGCGGTCGTGCGGTGATTCCCGCCGCTCCACCAAGCCGTCGGCGGTCAGGCGATCGAGCAAGCCCACGACGGTCGGCGCTTCGACGCCAAGGCGCGCCGCAAGTTCGGCCTGCGTGCAGTCTTCACTGCAGGAGATGTGGAGCAACATACGCCACTTGGCCTGACTCAGGCCAAGTGGTCGCAGGCGGCGATCCAATTCGGTCCGCCATAGCCGTGCGGTTTCGTGGAGTGTCCCCGCAAAGGACTCGTGAGGAAGCCCCATCGCTCGCCCCTTTTGAACCTAACTATTAGGAGGCTAACAGATGAACGAGGCAATGTGCAAGGCCCCTTTAGGGCTAGGCGGCCGTAGTCTTGTCCTTCTTGATGAGTGCGTAGGCCGAATGATTATGTATCGACTCGAAGTTCTCGGACTCGACCGTGTAGGCGTCTATCCGCGGGTCGGCGTTCAACACGCTCGCGACTTCACGGACCATGTCCTCAACAAACCGCGGATTGTCATAGGCGCGCTCCGTCACGAATTTCTCATCCGGGCGCTTTAAGAGCCCGTACAGCTCGCAGCTCGCCTGTTTTTCCACGATATCGATCAGGTCCTCGACCCAGACGAACTGGTTGGTCCTGACCGTCAGGGTGACATGCGATCGCTGGTTGTGCGCCCCGCGGTCCGAGATCTCCTTGGAGCAGGGGCAGAGGCTGGTTACTGGCACGACCACGCGTATGGTAGTGACGCTATGCCCATTGCGGATCTCGCCCAGGAAGCCCACCTCGTAGTCCATGAGGCTGCGCACGCCTGATACCGGCGCGGTCTTCATCACGAAGTAGGGGAAGCTCATCTCGATGTGGCCCGTGTCGGCCTCGAGCCGCTGGGCCATCTCGGCGAGCATGTCTTGGAAAGATTCGACTGATATTTCGGTCTCGTAACGGTTCAGGATCTCGACGAACCGTGACATGTGCGTGCCCTTGAAGTTGTGGGGCAGCTCGACGTACATGTTGAACAGCGCAATCGTGTGCTGCTCCCCTTGGCTGCGGTCCTTGACGCGCACGGGATGGCGGATGTCCTTGATGCCGACTTTGTCTATGGCGATCTGACGCGAGTCGGCACTGTTTTGCACATCGGCGATACAGTCGGCTCGCGCACCGGGAGGCGCAGCGATCATAGCGGGACGTCAATCCTGAGTAATTTAGTCAACGAATCGACATTCTAGGCCGATTCCGACGTGCGGGCAAGTTCGGGCAGGGCGTCGCGGACCTGGCGGGCGATGCCGGAGGCATCGAGCCCGACGTCTGCCAGCATCTGCGCGGGCGTGCCATGCTCCAAATAGCAATCCGGCAGGCCGAGATTCAGGACCCGCACGGGCAGTTGGAGTTGCCCCACAAGCTCGCCCACGCCGCTCCCCGCCCCTCCCGCCACCGCGTTCTCCTCGATGGTAACAAAGAGTTCGTGGGAGCGGGCGAGTCGCACGAGAAGCGCCTCGTCTAGCGGCTTCACGAAACGCATATTGACGACCGTGGCGTTCAGGGTCTCGCCGGCGCCCAGGGCCGCGGTCAGGACCGAACCGAAGGCGAGCAGCGCCACGCGTGCCCCTTGTCGCCGGATTTCGGCCTTGCCGATGGGAAGTGCGGTCATGACGCGTTCCACGGCCACGCCCGGTCCGGTGCCACGCGGGTAGCGGACCGCGGTCGGCCCATCGTGCCGATAAGCTGTGTAGAGCATCTGCCGACATTCGTTCTCGTCGCTCGGGGCCATGATGACGAAGTGCGGCAGGCAGCGCATGAAGCTCAGATCGAAGCTGCCGGCGTGGGTCGGCCCGTCGGCCCCGACTAGGCCTCCGCGGTCCACAGCCAGCATGACCGGGAGGTTTTGCAGGCTGATGTCGTGGACGACCTGATCGTAGCCGCGTTGCAGGAAGGTCGAGTAGATCGCGACCACGGGCTTTAGGCCCTCGCAGGCCATGCCCGCGGCAAACGTCAGGGCATGCTGTTCAGCTATACCCACGTCGAAGTAGCGGCTCGGAAAGCGTTCGGAGAACTCGACCAGCCCCGAGCCTTCGCGCATGGCCGGCGTGACGCCGATCAGTTTCGGGTCCTCGGCCGCCATATCGCATAGCCATTCGCCGAAGATCTGTGTGTAGGTCTTGCCCGAGGCCTTGACCTCCATTTTGCCCGTGCGCGGATCAAAGGGCGTTACCCCGTGATAGACGCAGGGGTCGCCTTCCGCGGGCGTGTAGCCCTTGCCTTTGCGGGTGATGACATGCAGGAAGCGCGGACCCTTCAGGTCACGCATGTTCCGTAGTGTTGGGATCAGGGTCGGGAGGTCATGCCCGTCGATCGGGCCTATGTAGTTGAAACCGAGCTCCTCGAACAAGGTGCCGGGCATGATGATGCCCTTCATGTGCTCCTCGATCCGCTTGGCGAATTGGAACACCGGCCGCACGGTACTCAAGACCGTCTTGCTGCCGCTGCGCACGCTCGTATAGGCGCGCCCCGAGAGGATACGGGCGAGATAGCTCGAAAGGGCGCCCACATTGGGTGATATGGACATGTCGTTGTCGTTCAAAACTACGAGCAGGTCGGCGTCCATGCTGCCGGCATTGTTCAGGGCCTCGAAGGCCATGCCCGCGGTGAGTGCGCCATCGCCGATCACGGCAACGACCTGACGTGTCTTCTGGGCCTCTTTGGCGGCCACCGCCATGCCGAGCGCGGCGCTGATCGAGGTGCTGGAGTGTCCTACGCCGAAGGTGTCGTAGGGGCTTTCTGCTCGTTTTGGAAAGCCGGCCAAGCCGCCGGCTTTGCGCAGCGTCCCCATCTGTTCGCGACGTCCGGTCAGGATCTTGTGAGGGTAGGTCTGATGGCCGACATCCCACACGAGGCGGTCTTCCGGGGTATCGAACACATAGTGCAGCGCGATCGTGAGCTCGACGGTCCCAAGTCCGGCGGCGAGATGGCCGCCGGTCCGGCTTACGCTCGTGATGAGAAATTCGCGCAGCTCGTCGGCAAGTTGCGGGAGGATCCCCTCCGGCAGCCGTCTGAGGTCTGCGGGGGAATCGATAGAACGCAGCAGCGATTGCCCGGTTTTCATCATGCCTCAGTGATCTCGCTCGACGGCGTATTGCGCGATGGTCGCAAGGAGCCCGCCATTATCTCCCAAAAAGCGAAGGCTGGCGAGGGCATTGTCATGGAGTGCGCGGGCGCGTCGACGCGCCTCATCGACACCGAGGACCGAGGCGAAGGTCGCCTTGCCGGCCGCCGCATCGGCGCCGACGGTCTTGCCGACCACGAGCGCCACGCCCTCCACGTCGAGCAGGTCGTCTGCGATCTGGAAGGCAAGCCCCAGGGCGCGACCGTAGTCATCCAGGGCCGCGGGGATCTCGGGATTCGCGGCCAGCGCCCCGAGCCGCACGCTGGCGTGGATGAGGGCGCCGGTCTTACGGCTATGTCGCTCTTCCAGTACCTCAACTGTGGCCTCAGGCCCGGCCTTGAGGTCGAGCGCTTGGCCGCCGGCCATGCCGAGCGATCCAGAGGCCTGCGCCAGTTCTTCGACCATGCGGATGCGGGCATGCGGCGACACCGCCTGCGCGCACGCCAGGACCGCGAAGGCCTGGGTCTGCAAGGCGTCGCCTGCGAGCAGGGCCGTGGCCTCCCCGAAGGCCTTATGGCAGCTTGGGCGCCCGCGGCGCATGTCGTCGTCATCCATGCACGGCAGGTCATCGTGCACGAGGGAGTAGGCGTGGATCAGTTCGACCGCGGCGGCGGCGGCGTCGAGCGTCTCGAGGCTCGCGCCCAAGGCCTCGCCCGTGGCGTAGACGAGGCAGGCGCGCAATCTCTTGCCGCCCCCGAGGGTGGCGTAGCGCATGGCCTCGTGGAGGTCCGGAGGCGAGGTCTGGGCGGAGGGCAGGACGCGTGCCAACACCGCCTCCGCCCGCTCGCGATAGCGCTTCAACTGATCTTGGGACACCGCGCTCACTCGCCCTGTTCGCCAGCCTTGAAGGGCTCCACGCGATAGCCCCCGTTTTCGGAGACGAGCCGCTCCACGCGTTGTTCGGCGTTCTTCAAGCCAGCCTCGCACAGCCGCGAAAGTTCCATTCCGCGCTGGAATGTGGAGAGCGCGTCCTCCAGCGATTGTTGGCCGTTTTCCATTTGATGCACGATTTGCTCAAGTTCGGCCAAAGCCGCTTCAAAGTTGGGAAGGGGGGTGTTTTCGGTCACAGGTCATCCTCATCCATCGTCTGTCACCCTACTGCAACGACCAGAAACCGTCAATTCCGCGGGGGCCGGCTAGGGCCGTACTCTATAGGGGTTCATCAATGCGGTATACTGGACCCAATGACCAACGGACACATCCCCGAAAAATGGCAACTGCGTCGCCTGTTGCGCGCGCTGCCGTGGACGACTGTGGTATGGATTGCGCTCGCGGTAGGGCTCTTGTCCGGCATCGGGTTCGCCGCTCAGCATTATAAGGTCCCGCCGGAGGAAGTAAGCCTTCTCCGAATCCTGGTTGTGGGGCTCGCCGGGCTGCGCGTCATCCGCGGCGTCGAGCGCGCCTTGGCGCGCCATAGGTCCGCGCGGCTTGAGCAGATGGCGCGCTCCACGCGTGGCTACGAGTTGGCCTGGCAGGATTCCGTCACCGGCATCTATCTCATCCGGCTTTTGCTCTACGCGGGCCTCGTCTTCCTTATAATTATGGTGGTCGGGGGGACGTTCAGCGGCGTTCTGGTCGGCGGCACCATGCTCTCGGTGGTGGTAGGCGTCGCGGGCCAGTCGTTCTTCGGAAACTTTTTCGGCGGCCTTGCGGTGGCGCTTTTCAAGCCCTTCGATGTCGGTGACCATGTCCAGATCGTCGCTTGGCAGTTCCCGATGATGCCGGAGACCTATCCGCATCAATTGCGGGCTCAGGGCTATCGCGGCGTCGTGCGCGACATCAACCTCTTTTATTCCGAGTTGCGCCTAGACGACGGCCAGTTGTTCCGGGTGCCCAACGGGGTCGTGATAACCGGGGGACTCATACGCTCCTTGCCGGATGACTGGGCGCGCATCGTCTTTCGATTCGACGTGGCCATCTCGCCCAACCCGGCCGACACCGCGCACAAGCTTGAAGAGGTGGCGCGGCAGCATTTCCGACCCCGCCCCGAGGAGCCATTCCCGTCTTCCGATTCCCCGCAAAGCGATGAGGCCGCACCCCCGTTCGGTTGGGACCCACCGCTTGTTCTGATCGTGGATATTTCGCTCACCGCCATGAGCATCGAGGTGCGGGCCTCCATTCCGCAGCGCCTACGCGATCGAGCCAAGGCGGACTTCTTCACGGACATCCTGCCGATCGTGTATCCTGCCAAATCGTCCTGAGGCCTGCGCCAGCAGTGTCTGGGGTCTAGTGTAGTACGCGACTGAGAAGCATTTTCCAAGGAGTCCTACCATGAATTTGGATCGAGTGGGCCCGGGTGACAAGGTCCCGGCGATCGTCAATGTTGTCATCGAGATCCCGGCCAACGGGCCGCCCGTAAAGTACGAGATGGATAAGGAAACGGGGGCGATGTTCGTGGACCGGTTCATGAACACTGCCATGTATTACCCATGCAACTACGGCTACGTCCCCCACACTTTGTCGGACGACGGCGACCCGGTGGATGTTTTGGTCGTGACGCCTGCGCCGCTCATAAGCGGCTCGGTCATAAGCTGCAGGCCTGTCGCCATGCTCAAGATGACCGACGAGAAGGGCATTGACATGAAGATCCTCGCGGTCCCGGCGGACAAGCTCTGTGTGTCCTATCGCCATTACCAATCCCTGAAGGACATACCCCCTCACCTGCTCGATCAGATCAGCCATTTCTTCGCGCACTACAAGGATCTCGAGGCTGGCAAGTGGGTGAAGATCGAGGGCTGGGTCGATGGCGAGGCCGTGGGTGCCGAGATCACAAACGGTATCGAGCGCTATAAGGTCTCACGCCATAAGCCGCATTTCTAGGCCGCGCGCATCGGTGCCCCCCCGTAAGAGCATGCGCCAGACGCAAGGCAGGACGCGCTGCCGTTCTGGCGCATGCGATTCCCATCAAGTCTTCGGCCAGGGCGCGGGGACCCGCGCCTCGAAAGTGTCAGGGCCCCTCGTGCTCTAGCAACGGATCCGTGTCCGCCCCCGCTTCAGGCGAAAGCGGTCGAGATGGCGATTTTCGTCATGCCGACGCGAAGTGGGTCATGCGCGATCATCTCCGGACACACCTCCCCGTGCACCCGCCCGCAATGGCTGCAACACGCAAGCTAAGGTATAAAGCGGGTTACGCTGTCAGCCTGCGGACGGCCAATGTCTCGCACCGATACAATGGAGTCTAGCTAACGTCGGCGACCGGGGATGGCAGAGGCGGAGACGAGGGGCCTCGTGTGCGGTAGTGTTTGGCGTGCACGCAGGTCACATGTTGCGAGAGAACGTCCCCGCCCAAGCGGATCCGGATGAAGACGTCCCAGGCGCCGGCGTGTCACGGGCGGGGACGGGCCCGGGCGGGAGGCCACGAAAAGCCTTTGCGCTATGCCATAAAAATGCCGCAGGATTTCCCGAGCCGGGATCGGCGAGGAGACGGCGGAATCGGTGAAAAAGGGCCGGCACCGATCGGCCGTGGTTGGTGGGTTCGCACGAGGGATCGGCCGTGGAAAAACTCAAAATGCATTCCCTTGACCTCGCCCAAGACGCGATCGCGCGTATCAGCGAACTGTTCCCGGGGTGTGTGACGGAAGGTCGTGGCGATGATGGCGCCCCGCGGCTTGCCGTGGACTTCGACCGACTGCGACAGGAGTTGTCGGGGTCGATCATCGAGGGGCCGCCCGAACGCTATCACCTGAACTGGCCGGGCAAGCGCGAGGCCCTACTTACCGCCAACACGCCGATTGCCAAAACGCTGCGGCCTTGCCGGGAAGAGAGCGTCCATTTTGACACCACAAGGAACCTGTTCGTCGAAGGCGATAACCTGGATGTGCTAAAGCTCATCCAGAAGGCATACCTAGGCCAGGTCAAGATGATTTACATCGACCCTCCCTATAACACCGGAAACAAGTTTGTCTACGCCGACGACTTCGCTGATAGCGCAAACACCTTCCTGTGGCGCACCGATCAGCGGGATGAACAGGGCAACCGGCTTGTCATAGGCCCCGAGGCCCACGGACGTTTTCACGCCAATTGGCTGTCTATGATGTTCTCGAGGCTTAAACTGTCGCGCAATCTGTTGCGGCCAGATGGTGTCATCGTCGTACATATCGACGAAAACGAATACCCGAACCTCGAAAAGGTCCTCGCGGAAATATTCGGTGAAGCCAACAATCTGGGCACAATCGTATGGGATAAGAGAAACCCCAAGGGCGATGCCATGGGGGTAGCGCAGCAACACGAGCTCATATGCCTTTACTGTAAGGACAGGGAAGTATTCAAGCGGGCGTGCAAATTCAAGCGCCCCAAGGAGAACGCCAACAGGATGCTGGCGCGCGCCAAGGAGATCGTGGCGCGTGAGGGTGGTGCTACCGAAAGAGCAAGAAAGGACTATCGGGATTGGGTCAAGCAGCAGGATCTAACGGGGGGTGAGCACGCCTATAATCAGATCGATGACAATGGTGACGTCTACCGTCCTGTGTCCATGGCCTGGCCCAACAAGAAGAGCGCGCCGGACGAGTATTTCCAGCCTCTCATTCACCCCGTTACAGGAAAGCCTTGTCCCGTACCGGAACGCGGCTGGCGGAACCCCCCATCTACCATGCGAGGACTGCTCAAGTCCGGGCAAATACTTTTCGGCGCCGATGAGACCATCCAGCCGACCCGGAAATATCTGCTCAAGGATAACCTGCTGGAGAATGTGCCATCGCTCCTGTACTTCGGGGGGAGCGACGACGCGCTCCTCGCGGAGCTAGGAATACCATTCGACAACCCAAAGCCTGTTTACGTGGCCAAGCGATTGATTCAGACGATATGTGGAGATGAAGGCATCGTTCTGGATTTCTTTGCAGGCGCCGCCACGACCGCGCACGCGGTACTGCAATTGAATGTCGAAGACGGCGCGGATCGCCGCTTCATCATGGTGCAATGGCCCGAGCCATGCGGCAAAAACTCCTCCGCCTTCCGTGCGGGCTACGAAAGCATCGCCGAAATCGCCAAGGAGCGCCTACGCCGAGCGGCAGCCAAGCTCGTCAAAGCCAATGCCCAGACCCTAGCCTCCCGCAGGACGTCCCTCGACTGGGGGTTTCGGGTATTGAAAGTCGGCTCGTCCAACATGGCCGACGTCTATTACACGCCCCATGCGCCGGACCAAGCGCGTCCCGCTCTCGACGCGGATAACATAAGGCCTGACCGCACGTCGGAAGACCTTCTCTTCCAGGTGATGCTGGATTGTGGTGTCGACCTCGCCTTACCCATCGTCAGGGAGACGGTATGTGGAAAAGATATGCTGTTTGTCGGTAATGGGGCGCTTGCCGCATGTTTTGATGTAGACGGTAGTGTAGATGTGGGTTTTGCGAAGGAGCTCGCCAAGCGCAAGCCCTTACGCGTGGTGTTCCGCGGTGCGGGGTTCGGGGATAGTGCCGCCAGAACCAAGGTCGCGCAGGTCTTCAAGCGCATGTCGCCTTCCACCGAAGTGAAGAGCCTCTGACATGGTTGGGATGAATCGAGTTCAAGGCGCAGGTCTCCCCAGGAGGCGGCCGTGCAGGCCGTGGTGGACTGCTTCAAGGGGCGCCCCCGGCCGATCAGGGCGCTTGCGAGGAATCGTAATCTGCGATTTTCCACTTGTGCCGAGGCCAACATCACTGGACGAGTGCTTGCCGCCCCTGATCGCGATGACGCCCTTGAGATGGTGGATGGCCGGTCCGATATCTGGGCGATGACTCTCATACGCCAATGCCGGTGGCCACTGGCGTATGATGTACAGAAAGAGGTAGCTGGATTTATGGGAAGCGCCTGAATGCCGAATGGGCACAAATGGCAGTTCACTTCGCATTTCCGTCGCCAGGCCTTCGGGTGGCGTTCAGGTCCGCCCATTCAGCGGATCAAGGAGGCCTTGTCGGAGATCAAGAAGGTTGCGCGTAAGGAGCCGCGTCTCGCCGCTGAGGGCGCGGTGTCCTTATTGGAGAAATTGTCGCCTGCCTTGGAGCAAGTCGACAGCTCCTCGGGGGCGCTGGGGTCTGCCGTCAATAAGGCCATAGGCGTGCTGGTGCCGGTGATTGCCAAGGCCGATGTCGGTACGGAACACCGTCAGCGCTGGCTGGAACGTTTGTGGGACGCATTACAGGACGACAACATCCCCTATATCGAAGTCTTGGGCGACTACTGGGGTGAGCTTTGCGCAACACCGGGGTTGGCGAGCGCCTGGGCCGACGAGTTCCTCCCGGTAGTCGAGCGGGTCTGGGGTTCGACAACGCCCGGGCACGGTTATTTCAAAGGGACGAGCGCCTGTTTGTCCTCATTGTTTTACGCCGGTCGCCATGAACAATTGCTGTCCTTGCTGGAGGGCGCGCCGTTCCGGTGGTGGCACGACCGCCGATGGGGTGTCATGGCGCTCGCGGCGCAAGGAAAGAAGGCGGAGGCGATTCGCTACGCGGAGGAATTCCGCGGACTGAACGACCCTGGCTGGCAGATTGCCCAAGCGTGCGAGGAAATCTTGTTGTCGTCAGGTCTCGCCGATGAAGCTTATCGGCGCTATGCCATCGAAGCGAACCAGGGCTCGACGAACATTGCGACCTTCCGGGCCATCGTCAAGAAATATCCAGGCCGGCAGCCGAAGGAAATCCTGCACGACCTAGTCGCAAGCAGACCCGGCGAGGAGGGTAAGTGGTTTGCCGCTGCCAAGGACGCGGATTTGTTCGACATGGCCATCGACCTCGCGAATACAAGCCCCACCGACCCGCGTACTTTGACCCGGGCGGCAAGGGATTTTGCGGACAAGCAGCCCAAGTTCGCCATGGCCGCAGGTTTTGCGGCTTTGCGCTGGATGGCGCTCGGTTACGGTTACGAGTTGACCCACATGGATGTTCTGGAGGCATACGATGGATTGATGCAGGCCGCAGCCCAGGCTGGATGCGACGAGGGCGATATGACCACGCAGCTTGTTCAGCTGATCGTCGAGGCATCGCCCCACAGCGAGTTTGTGCGCGGGGTCCTTGGTCAACGACTTGGGATACGGTGAGGTATGCGAAATACGCACGAGCGCACCTTAGGGCTAGAGTGCATGCAGATTGGAGGTATGAGGATTGCGGGACCTGCTGAAGGGAAGGCGGGGCTCAACAAGAAGATCCTCACTGCGGCCTGGGGCAAAACGGTCGCGTTCACCCGATACAAAGCTGTCAAGGCCGGTAAGCTTTGCATCAAGATCAACCCTTATCAAACCTCGCAGAAATGTGCCGAGTGCGGGCACATCCATCCGGGCAACCGGGTTTCCCAATCCGCGTTTGTCTGCCAAGCCTGCGGGTATCAGGACCGCCGATCACAACGCGGGGCGCGTTATCGCCCGGCGGGGTGTGCGATTGCTGCTTTCGGGGGGCTACCATCCCAAAGAGGTCAAGCGGCTGCGGGATCTTTCGGCAGAAAGGAGAGGCGGTCATAGGGCCGGTGCGGTCCGGATCTACGCCTGGGGAGTCCATTGTAAGTCGCGTGACCGGAAACGGTCAGGCGCAGGGGACGGGATGCCCCCAATGAGGGGGAAGGAACCAGGAATTTCTTTTCACGAGGAAAGAAGCCCCCGCTACAACCGCGTCAGCAGCTTAGCAGTGGGAGAGTTCATAACAAAGGGCGTCACACAGGACGTCGACCCACGCCTCAAGTTCCCACCGGGGAAGCAACTTTTCTCCCCCGATTTCCAAGCTCCGGACGAGGATGCGGGGCTGGGTTTGTAACGTTGAGCGGATACCAATAACGCTCTCCCAACGAATCTGATTCGATTCCAAAAAAGGGAATCGAACTGACCTACCTTCCCGGCGGTTCGGTGCCGCGACTCATGATCTCGATATAGCCTGCATAGCTGAACAGGCGGTTGCGTTTCTGGGCGGTCAGCTCCTTGACAATGCCGAGATGCTCCAGGTGGCCGAGCGCCTTGTTGACCGTGGCCGGGGTGATGCCGGTTCTCTCCACCAGCGAGCCCGAGGTGGCGATGGGATGCTCCATGAGCGCCCGATGGACCTGTAGGGTTGATGCCGCTGCTCGTCCGAGGCTGCCGATCTTGTCGCGGTCCTGGTTCGACAGACCGAGAAGTTGCTGGGCCGTCTCCACCGCCTGGGTGGCGGTGACGATCACGGCTTCGGCAAAGAAGTCGAGCCAGGCTTCCCAGTCGCCGGTCATGCGCACGTTGTTGAGCAACTCGTAGTAATACTGGCGGTGCGTCTTGAAATAGAGGCTAAGGTAGAGCATTGGCTCCCGCAGCACCTTCTGCTCGCACAACAGCAGCGCGATCAGCAGACGACCGAGACGGCCATTGCCGTCGAGGAACGGGTGGATCGTCTCGAACTGCACATGGGCCAACGCCGCCTTGAGCAGCACCGGGGTCGGTTCAGGCTGGTCGTGGAGGAAGAGCTCCAGCTTGCCCATACACTCCAGTACCTCTTCGGCCGGTGGCGGAACGAAGGCTGCATTGCCCGGCCGGGTCCCGCCGATCCAGTTCTGGCTGCGCCGGAACTCCCCCGGCGTCTGATTGCTACCCCGGCCTTTGGTCAGCAGCACGCCGTGGATCTCTCGAAACAAACGCAGCGACAACGGCAGCCCTTTCGCCAACAGATCCAGGCCATGGTTGAGGGCGGCAACATAGTTGCTGACCTCCCGCACGTCATTCAGCGGCACGCCGGCTTCCGGATCCAGTTCGAACAGCAGCAGGTCGGACAGGGACGACTGCGTCCCCTCGATCATAGAGGAAAGCACCGCCTCCTTGCGAACGTACATGTAGAGGAACAGCGAGGTATCCGGTAGCAGAGTCGAAATGCTATCCAACCTCCCGAGCGCCAGTAACGCCTGGTCGAATTTGCTGTGCAGCTCCTGCGTCCAGTCGATGGGCGGACGCGGTGGTAGCGGTGCAGGCACGAAGGCCTGGGCCCTCTCACCCACCGTCGATATGGTCACGTATCTGCCTTGGAGTGCCCGCTTCATCGATCCCGCCTGCCTCAAACCTAAAATAAGATTCACCTTTATTTTATCTTAAAGGCACATCATAAAATAAAGAGCCGGGAAGAAAAAATCAAGCAGACTCCCCGGTTGTGTTAACGATCATGTAAGTCCGCGTCTTTTCGACCCAAAGACGCGGACTTACATGATCGTCCAACTGTCCGTCGTGTGTCGGTCGTCACGCCCAAAAGCACAACCATTTACACCTATTGCGGCAGCGCAACCCGGTTCCGGCGCCCTCGTGCGGCGAATAGCACGATCTTTCGCCGCATAGGGTGCGGTGAATAACTTGCACCTGCGGAGAATCCGGCCCATAATCTCCGCATGAATAGCGGCGATTACACATATATCTGGCAGGCCAATGACTGGCCAAGCTGGCGTTTCGACCTTGCGACGTTGGCTGGCCCCATGGCCGACGTCAGTCGAGCCCAAGGGCTCTTGATGGGGCGCTTGGCCGATGTGGGTATGGCGCTGCGCGATCAAGCGAGCCTCGCGACGCTTACCGAAGACGTGGTCAAGACCAGCGAGATCGAAGGCGAGCAACTCAATGCCGCATCCGTTCGCTCAAGTATCGCCCGCAGGCTGGGCGTGGACATCGGCGCCCTGGCCCCAGTGGATCGACACATTGAAGGCGTGGTCGAGATGGTGCTCGATGCCACCGCCAACTGCCATGCGCCGGTGTCGCGCGAGCGGTTGTTCGGCTGGCACGGCGCGCTGTTTCCTAGCGGCCACTCCGGGCTTTCCAAGATCAGGATCGGTGACTGGCGCGACGATGTCAGCGGCCCGATGCCGGTTGTGTCTGGCCCCATAGGCCGCCAGAAAGTCCATTTCGAGGCACCACCCGCTGATCGTCTGGAGACGGACACTGGCCGATTCCTGGTCTGGGTCAATAGCACTTCAAACGAACCTCCGTTGCTCAAGGCCGGTCTCGGCCATCTGTGGTTTGTCACCTTGCACCCGTTCGACGACGGCAACGGTCGTATCGCGCGGGCCATCGGTGATCTGCTGCTGGCGCGAGCCGATGGGAGTCCACAGCGGTTCTACAGTTTGTCTGCGCAGATTCAGCGCGAACGTAAGGCTTACTACGACATCCTGGAGCAGACACAGAAACGGTCGATGGACATCACCGAGTGGCTTGCCTGGTTTCTCGACACGCTCCATCGCGCCGTTGATCAGGCGCAGCACACACTCGACGCCGTGCTGACCAAAGCACGGTTCTGGCAGCGTTGGGCTACCGCACCATTCAACGAGCGGCAGGTGAAGTTACTGAACAAGTTGCTCGATGGGTTCGAAGGCAAGCTCACCAGCAGCAAGTGGGCGGCCATTGCCAAGTGTTCGCCGGACACGGCCCTGCGTGACATCAACGACTTACTTGCGCAGGGCGTCCTGCGGAAGTTAGATGCGGGCGGGCGCAGCACCAGCTACGAGCTGAACGACCGTAAGCGCTCCATAGACCTTTCAATTACCCACAAGTTGAGCGCCAAGCTTAAAGCCCAACGCGATATCCGATAGGCGAGACATGCCGCGCCAGATGACGATGTTGCCCGGCGGAGGGTCACACACGCGATCGAGTTAGCCGCCGAGGCGTGCAAGCTGCTTTAGGCAGGATTGTATGGTGCGGGGTCGTCGTGCGCGGGCACGCCTGGCGGCATTAAAGCCGATCTGGACGAAGAAGCATGAGACGGCGATCCGGGTGCGGCAACGCATAGAAGCCGTCTTGGATGCCGCCACCGCTCGTGGGCTGCGGGTAGGCGACAACCCGGCCCGATGGAAGGGGCACCTGGATAAAATCCTGACCGCGGTTCCGAAGTCGGAACGTGTCACTCACCACCCGGCCTTGCCTTGGCGCGTTATCCCGGCCTTTATGTCCGAGCTTAGGAGCCGGGGCGCCATAGCCACGAGGGCTTTGAGGTCCATCGGGTTGGCGCTATGCTTTCTTACGGTCATGGTATGGTCCCTCCTACAGGACATAGGGTTGATCTTCACAATCTCCCTCATACCATGACCGCTTCCGCAGTCCAAGAATTTGCACATAAGTCCGTACACTACCCCTCGCAGATTCAAATCGACAAGCTTTTAACCATCCACCACGACAAGATGGGGCACCCATTGGGCGGCTGGACGAGCGCACTTTGCGGCGCGTGGACAGTGCCTTGGCGCGTTGGTTGGGGTTAGAGTGGGCGCGGCCGTGATGGCGGAAGAGATACCTGAGGATCTGCGCCAGTCGCTAGCACGCTTTAATCGATAAGAAGCTTACCCGCTTTAGCGGGTTGAGAGTGTCACGACGCTCTGTTTATCGGGCAGATTGTGGGACAAAATGGAATGGAAAGAAAAAAGCCGCCTAAAATAAGCGGCTTACAATGATGTAATGGTGGAGACGGCGGGAATCGAACCCGCGTCCGCAAATCCTCAGCCAGTCAGTTCTACACGCTTAGTCTGTCTATGAAATCGCCCATCGCCCTCCGACAGACAGGATGGCCATGAGTTGAGCCTGCTTAGGTTTAATGACGCGCTAACAGGCACACCGCGTCACGATCCTGCGTATATGACCGTTTCATCCCAACCCACAGGAAGAACCGGGGAAACGGTTAGCGGGGATTAAGCCGCTAAGGCGTAGTTGTCGTCGTTGGCAACTATAGTTTTGCAGTTGGATTTACGAGGAACCCTGCACCTCGGCATGCCCTGAAGGCGTCGCAATCCACGTCGAAGCCGATCGTCCCCAAGAACCAGGAAGTATGGCACGAGCACAGGGAGCGGGCAAGGCAGGTTATTGGGGTGGGCGCAGGGGCGGGTGGTGGGTCTTTTGAGCCGACCTCGGTTGCGTCTAATGCTGTTTCATGGCGCGTTCCTGCTCGCGGGCCGATTCGCGCTCCTTCAGGGCGGCGCGTTTGTCGTGCTGCTTCTTGCCCTTCACAAGGGCGATTTCGACCTTGGCGCGCCCGAACTTCCAATACAGGGAGAGCGGCACGAGCGTGTAGCCGCGTCGTTCCACCGCCCCGATGAGGCGGCTGATCTCGAGCCTGTGCAAGAGCAACTTGCGGGTGCGCGTTGGGTCTGCCTTAACGTGCGTTGAGGTCGTCTTGAGCGGTGAGAAATGCGCTCCGAACAGAAAAATCTCGCCGTTCTGGATGATCACGTAGCTTTCCTTGAGCTGGGCGCGCCCGTCCCGCAGACTTTTGGCTTCCCATCCCTGTAATACAAGCCCCGCCTCGAAGCGCTGTTCGACGAAGTAGTCGTGCCAGGCTTTCTTGTTCTGGGCAATGATACGCGGTTCGGTTTCCTTGGGGCGGGCCATGGTCCGGCATGGTGCCCAAGGACGGCCGGCAGCGCAAGGCCTATTCGCCCGGAGAGCCGATTCGTTTAGAGTTCAGGCTTATGTCGAGCCCGCCTGCGAAGTCTGTGGCCCTGTGGTCGTCCCCGTCGCGTTTTTTTCTCGCGGCCCTGGGGGCGCTCGCCGGCATGGACACCTTTTCGGAGTTTCCTTATCTGCTCGCGCACTATGGCGGCGGGACCTTCGTGGCCGTCTATGTCCTGGGCCTGCTTATGATCGCCTGGCCGCTTTTGGCCGCCGAACTCGCTCTCGGGCGGCGTGTGAGCGGCGATGGCCCCGCGGGGGGCGCCATTACGCAGGCGATCGCGGGACGGCCATGGCGATGGACGCTCTGGGCGGCCGCGCTCGGCGGCTTTATGATGTTCTGTTATGTGGCCGTCGTCGCGGGCTGGATCCTGGCCTATCTGCACACGGCGCTTACGGGGGGTTTTAGGGCCGCGACACCGGCCTATATCGAGGGCTACTTCACGCAGTTGGCGGCGCGTCCGGGACCGTCCTTGGCGTGGGAGGCGATGTTCTTGGTATTGGTCTTTACGGTCGTGGCCGGAGGGGTGCGCGCGATCGAGCATCTGTCCTATCTTGTTATGCCGGGCCTGCTCGGGCTCTTCGCGGCGCTACTGGTCTTTGCCGCGACCCTGGGGAGTTTTTTCGTGGCAGCCCCGACTTTGCTGGTGCCACAACCTGTACCTTCGGATGGGATGCTAGTCCTGGCGGCCCTGTCTCAGGCCTTTTTCGGGCCGGGGCTTGGGACGGCCTCGCTACTGGCCTACGGGGTCTCGCTCAGGAGTTCGGTATCGCCCGGGCGAACGGCGCTTGCGCTGGTGCTCGCACAGGCTTTTGTGGCCTGGCTTGGGGGCTTCGCTCTGGCTTCCCTGGTCTATGCCACCGGGTTGCGCCCGCTCGCCGGCGGTGGTTTCCTGTTCGAGACCTTGCCGCTCATGGCAGCGCGCCTGCCACATGGCGCGCTCGTGGCCGCGCTCTGCTACTTGGGCCTTCTATCGGCGGTGTGGCTTTCGGGGGTCGCTTGGCTTGAGCCTGCCATGCAGCTTTTGACGGCGCACGGCAGGTCACGGGGGTGGACTGCGGCAGGTCTTGGGTTCGCCGCTTTCGTCATGGGTGTGATCCTAACGCTCTCTTTGAAGTCCTGGGCCTTTTCGTTTACCTTCTTCGGGCGATTAAAGACGCTGGGCCTGCTCGATGTCCTCATGATTATCGCCGTGAACGTCTTATTGCCGTGGGGGGCGGGGGGCTTGAGCATTCTCATGGGGTGGGCATCGGATGGGCCTTTCGATCGGCACGGCGCGCGGCGCGGCGTGCGACTGCTGTGGCTCTGGGCCCTGCGCCTGCTCGTGCCCGCGGCGGTCTTGGCGATAATTCTGAGCGCACCTAGGTTGGTATTGTGACGACGATCAGTAAAAGCGCGCTCGTTTCTTACAGCGCCGAAGAGATGTACGGACTCGTGGTCGATGTCGAGAGCTATCCGCGTTTCCTGCCCTGGTGCGCCGGTGCGCGCGTCCTGGAACACGACGATACCGGTCTGACGGCGGAGATCGACATGGCCTTCGGCGGGATCCGTAAGACATTCACCACCCGCAACCACCATACGCCCGGGCGCATGGATATCCGCTTGGTGCGCGGCCCCTTCAGTCGCCTCGAGGGTTCGTGGCGCTTTGACCAGGTGGGGGAACTCGGCAGCCGCATCAGTCTCGATCTCGAATTTGATTTCGCGAACCGTCTGCTAGCGCTTGCCGTGGGGCCTGTGTTCGGGACCATCGCCAATAGCCTGGTGGACAGCTTCAAGAAGCGTGCCCGCGAGGTCTATGGTCCGCGCTGACTGGGCGGTGGAGGTCGTCTACGGCGCTTCCGTCCCCGATGTCCGCTGGGTCCATGTGGCCCCAGGGAGTACGGTCCTCGACGTTATACGAAGGTCCGGACTCCTCGAGGATTATCCGGGGTTCGACATGCGCGGGCGTACCGTCGGCATCTTCGGGCGCCCCGTCCCCTTGAGCGCGCTCGTCCGAGACTTCGATCGTGTCGAAATCTATGTGCCCTTGCCCGAGGATCCGAAGGAACGAAGGCGGCGGCGGGCCGCCCTTAGGCGTGGGACTTCCCGTAAATGTGGCGGGGGGTCGGGCGCGGCGTCCCCACGAGCCGCACGAGCTTGCCATCCTTGAAGTACAGGGTGAAGTGTTCGCTCACGAGCGGCTTGTAGTTGCGCTTCAGGGAGTAGTAGTAGTCCCAGCGGTTATGATGGAAGGGATCGCGGATGGCGGGCGACCCAAGGTCGTAGGCGACCTCGTTTTTCGTCATCCCCAAATGCAATTGCGCGATCATTCGGGGCGTGATGACATTGCCTTGCTGGACGGTCGGCCTATAGAGCAAGTGGCAACCGCTCAGCGCCAGCGACGCCAATATGGGGAAGAGCACATTCGCTTTTTGCATGGGAATCGTTCTGGTTTACACTGGCTTTCCGTGGTCGAAGGCGACAAAGTACACTATCGACCTCGTCAAGGCAAAAGCCCGAGGCGGATATCATGAGCGACAGCGCGGATCTCAAGAAGGCCGGCCTCAAGGCGACACTGCCGCGTCTCAAGATCCTGAGTATTCTCGAGGAACCGCAGGCGCGGCATATGACCGCCGAGGACGTTTATAAAGCGCTGCTGGATATGGGCGAGGAGGTGGGGCTTGCCACCGTATACCGGGTGCTCACGCAATTCGAAAACGCGGGGCTTGTCATTCGCCACAACTTCGAGGGCGGTCGCTCGGTATTCGAGATGAATCAGGGCGGGCACCACGACCACGTCGTATGCGTGGAGTGTGGGGAGGTCTTCGAATTCTATGACCCGGCGATCGAGGAGCGGCAGCGGCGTGTGGCCGAGACCCTGGGCTTCCATGTCGACAGCCACTCTCTCTACATGTATGGCGTCTGTCTCGGCATGAAACGCGGAGGGAAATGCTCGAAGACGGCGGCCGTGGGGGCGGCAGAACCCGAATAGTTCCCTAGGCGGCCGGGCGATTCAGGTTCAGGAGCACCGCCACCTCGTCGCACTGGTTATACTTATAACACTTCACGCAGACGTTCCAGACCTTCTCCGGCAGCGTATCCATTCCGACTGTGACGAATCCGAGCTTGTGGAAGAAGATCGGGACGTAGGTGAGCGCCATGAGTCGCCGCAGACCCAGCTGCCGGGCCTCAGCCGTGATGCGCTGCACCATGAGGCGCCCAAGGCCTTGACGCTCATACTCCTCGGCTACTACTAGGCTGCGCACCTCGCCTAAATCCTCGGTGAAGATCTCGAGGGCGCCGATCGCCGCCACCTGGTCGTCGATCTCGATTACGAAGAAATCGCGTAAGTGGCGATAGATCTCGTTCATGGTGCGCGGGAGAAGGTTGCCCTTGGCCGCGTAGATCTCGAGAAGATGGTGAATGATCGGGACGTCGGCGATGCGCGCCGGCCGCACCTTAGGCGTTCCCCTTTTCTTATCCACGGAGCATGTCCCGCGCAAGCGCGCGGGTACGCGCGTTGACCGCGATACCCCCCAGCATGCGTGCAATCTCCTCGATGCGGCGCGCTTGTGTCAGCACTTCTACCGAACTCATGGTGCGGCCCTCGGTCTGTGCCTTTTCGACGAGCAGGTGGGTGTCGCCTTGGGCGGCCACTTGCGGAAGGTGGGTAATGCAGAGCACCTGGCGGGTCTTGGCGAGTTCCTGGAGTCTCAAGCCCACGATCTCGGCGACCGCCCCTCCGATCCCCACGTCGACCTCATCGAATACGAGCGCTGGGCCCGCGCAGACATCGGCGAGGACCACTTGTAAAGCGAGACTGATGCGCGAGAGCTCCCCGCCGGAGGCGACCCGGGCGAGCGGCTTCAGGGGGGCATCGGGCGCCGGCGCCACCAGGAACTCGACACCCTCGCAACCGTTGGCTGACAGCGCCTCTGGGTTCAGGGCGATCTCGAAGCGCGCCGCCCCAAGCCCCAGTCGCCCCATCTCGTCGGTCACGGCGCGCGCCAGTATCGGTGCGGCCTCGCGGCGTTTGGCGCCAAGCGCCTGGGCGAGCTCTGTCGCCGCGCGTTCATGCCCCGCGATCTCCTCCACAAGCTCCGTGATGGCGTCTTCGTCGCCCTGGAGGGATTCGTGTTCCGCCGATAAGCGCGTCCAAAGCGCAGGCAACTCCTCGGGCGGGACTTTGTGCTTACGCGCGAGGTCGTGCCAGCGGGCGACACGGGATTCGAGCGCCGGGAGGTCGACAGGTTCGCTTTCGAGGCTGCCCGCGATGCGGTTGAGTCCGACGGAGGCCTCAGCGATCTCGACTGCGGCACTCTCGAGCAGGCCTGCGATCTCCGCTAGGCGCGGTTCGTGGCGCGTCAGTTGTCGCAATGTGCCACTCGCGCGTTCGAGTCCGGACGACAGCGCCTGGTCCCCCTCGGTGAGGGCGGTCACGAGGTCCGTGATGCCGGACGTGAGTTCCTGCGCATGCGCCAAGCGCCGTTCGGTGGCGTTCAGGTTTTGCCACTCGCCGGCCCCTGGCGCCAGGCCCTCAAGTTCATCCAATTGATAACGCACGAGTGACGCGCGCGCCTTGCGTTGTTCAGAGGCCGCCTGCAGGGTCTGGTGGCGGGCGCGCGTCGATTGCAGCGCCGCGACCGTTTCACCGAGCGCGCGGGCCTCGGACTCGGCATGTGCGTAGGCATCGAGGAGCGCGCGCTGCGCATCCTTGCGCATGAGCGCTTGATGTTCGTGTTGGCCGTGGAGGTCCACCAGGAGTTCTCCGAGTTCGCGCAGCTGCTGTAGGGGCACAGGGGTCGCGTTGATGAAGGCGCGCGAACGGTCGGGGGCGATGATCCGCCGCACGATGCATTGGCCGTCTTCGGTCCCGAAGTCGCGCTCCGCGAGCCACCGGCGGACGGCGCTCTCCGGGCTGATCTCGAACGTGGCGGTCACCTCCGCCGTGTCAGCCCCCGGCCGCACGACCCCGCCGTCGGCGCGTGCGCCGAGCACGAGGCCCAGGGCGTCGACCAGTAAGGACTTGCCGGCGCCGGTCTCGCCGGTCACGACCGACAAGCCCGGTCCCAAGGGGATACGGAGCTCGTCTATGACCACGAACGACCGGATGAGCAGTTCGGCGAGCATCAGACGCGACGCCCCCAGTTCAGCTTGTGGCGCAAGACCTCGTAGTGGTTACGGCCTTCCGGGTGGAGCAGGGTGACTGGCGCTTCGGAGCGGCAGACGCCCAGACGATCGCCGCTCGTCACGCCGAAGTTGGATTGGCCGTCAAAGGTCACATGCGCGGTCTGGTCGCTTAGTAACACGATCTCGACGTGGCAGCCGCTATGCACCACGATCGGCCGGTTGCTCAGGGTTTGCGGACAGATCGGGACCAGCACGATGGCCGCGAGCGTAGGGTGCAGGATGGGGCCGCCGGCGGACATGGCGTAGGCCGTGGAGCCGGTGGGGGTCGCCACGATGACGCCATCGGCGCGCGAGCCGCTCACCAGCTGGCCGTCGATGTAGGTCTCGAATTCGATCAGCCGCGCGAGTTCGCCTTTGTTGACGACCACATCATTGAGCGCCAGGCGCGTGAGCAGCGTCTGGCCGTCGCGGACGATGGTCGCCGACAGGAGAAAGCGTTCCTCCGCCAAGTAATGGCCGTCGAGGATATGATCGATCATGCCGATGTTGTCCGTGGATACGTCGGCCAGGAAGCCCAGACGCCCGGCGTTGACGCCGATCAGGGGGACATGGTGGGGCGCGAGCGTGCGCGCCACGCCAAGCAGCGTCCCGTCTCCCCCGAGGACGATGGCGAGGTCTATGGTGTCGCCGATGCGATTGAGCGGGCAGGTGGTGACGCCCGTGATGTCGAGGGCCGCGGCCGTGTCGGCTTCCACGGTGATCTCGAGGGCTCGCGCCTCCAGGAGCCCATAGAGGCGTTGCAGTAACTCCCGACCGCCCCGGTCACCGTATTTTCCGAACAAGCCCACGCGCTTTATGGCCGTTTTCATAGATTTCTCGCAAGGAAACTCGCGATCATGATCGCAGGAGGCGTGGCGCCAAGCCGCTCACGGTCGTGCGCAGCCCCGTCGGCCCCTCGAGGTCCAGCCAAACGGTGGGCCGCGCCCGAGACTCGCGTCTGGGCCGCCTGTCTTGTCACTGTCTGAAATAGGGCCGTCGTTCTGACCATACAGCTTCTGATTTCGACCGGGAGTTGATTGATCGCCCGATCCTCACGATTGCAAACACTAGCATGGGGACCCGGACGCGGCCAGAGAGTCGCGCCCCCTCGTGTGCTCTGTTGACACCCAAAGCCGCTATTGATAGCGTGCCCCTGGCACTCGGAAAGCGGGAGTGCTAAGAGGAGGGGGTAGCTTATGGTGTCGTTAACGCCTCGTGCCGAACGGCTCCTCAAGGCGCTTATCGAGCAGTATATAGCCGACGGCCTGCCCGTCGGGTCCCGGACGTTGGTTAAGCAGGCCGGCTTGGAATTCAGCCCCGCTACTGTACGTAACATCATGTCTGACCTCGAAGAGCTGGGGCTCATCCGGTCACCGCACACGTCGGCCGGGCGCGTCCCGACCGAACGCGGCTATCGTTTCTTCGTCAATACGCTGCTTGCGGTCAAGCCGCTGAATACCGAGGACGTCGCGTCCCTGGAGGATCGATTTCTGGCGGATCAGGATCCCCAGCAACTCATAGAGTCCGTCTCGGGCCTCCTGTCGCAGGTCACCAGGCTCGCCGGCATAGTGCGCGTCCCGCGACGGGCCGGCGCGGGCTTCCTTCAGCTCGATTTTCTTAGGCTCTCTGCTAGCCGGGTACTGGTGATCCTCGTGACCCAGGACGGCCAGGTTATGAATCGGGTCATACACCCCAAGCGACCTTACTCGCCCGCGGAGCTCCAGCAAGCGGCCAATGTCTTCAACAGTGCCTACGCCGGGCGCTCGCTCGAGGAGGTCCGGCGCTCTCTGGTTGCGGCCTTGCAGCGCGATAGTGAGGACATGCAGAACATTTTGCGCTCAGCGGTGGAGATGGCCCATCAGGTCTTTGCCGGGGAGGAGAGGGGCGAGTCGCCGCTGTTCGTGAGCGGGGAATCCAATCTATTCGCCTTTCCCGAGTTGAGCAATACCGAGAAGTTGCGTCGCCTGTTTGACGCCTTTACTGCCAAGCAGGACCTCCTGCACCTCCTGGATCAGAGTATGGTGTCCCAGGGGGTGCAGATCTTCATCGGCGCGGAGTCGGGTTATGAGGCCCTGGAGTCGTGTAGCGTCGTTACGGCCCCCTACGAGGTGGATGGCCAGATTGTGGGCACAGTCGGCGTCATCGGGCCGAAACGGATGTCTTACGACCGTGTGATCTCTATCGTCGATGTGACCGCGCGCCTCCTAAGCGGCGCCCTAAGCCACGGCCAGCCGAGCTAGAGACATCTCGTCCGCTTGATTTGATGGCAGGCCGTCCCCACATGGCCGCGTGTGCATTCAACGCGGAGCAACCGATGGTAGAGAACGACACGATGGTGGACGAGAAACAGAGGCAGGTGGAGGGCGCGGGGCCCAGCGAGGGGCAGGGGCCTGGGGACGCGGTCGCGCTTGCCTCAGAACTCGAGAAGGTCCGTGCCGAGCTCGCCGAGAGCCGCGAGCGCCTCTTGCGCATCGCCGCCGATGCCGAGAATACACGACGTCGCGCCGAGCAGGATGTGGCGGCGGCCCGTAAATTCGCCCTCGAACGTTTCGCAGGCGAACTCCTCCCGGTCCGCGATAGCCTGGAGCGGGCCCGTGCGGTGGATCGGAGCGTGGCGGCAGCCGCGACAGAGGCGCTTTTCACCGGGGTGGATCTCACCCTGCAGTTGATGGATTCCGTGCTCGACAAGTTTTCGATCGCGATGGTCGATCCGGTCGGTGCGCGGTTCAACCCGGATCAGCATCAGGCCATGTCCGTGGTCGAAAGCGCCGATGTACCGGCCAATCATGTCGTCGAGGTCGTGCAAAAGGGCTTTTTGCTGAATGACAGACTCCTGCGGCCGGCGCTGGTCGTGGTGGCCAAGCCCAAGACCTGACCCTTGAAAAATGCCCCCTAGCCCCCCATCTGGGGAGTCAGCGACCTTACAATTAGCTTCCCGAAACCGGGAGTAAGAGGACAAAAGCGATGGCAAAGATTATCGGGATCGATTTGGGAACCACGAATTCGTGCGTGGCCGTGATCGAAGGCGGGAAGCCGCGCGTCATTGAGAATAGCGAAGGCGATCGCACGACGCCGTCGGTCGTCGCCTATACGAACGATGGTGAGGTGTTGGTCGGCCAATCGGCCAAGCGTCAGGCGGTCACCAATCCCCAGAACACGCTCTACGCGGTGAAGCGCTTGGTGGGGCGGAAGTTCGATGATGAGATCGTGCAGCGCGACATCAAGATGGTGCCCTACAAGATCGTGCGCGCGAAGAACGGCGACGCGTGGGTCGAGGGGAATGGCAAACAGATGGCGCCGCCGGAGGTGTCAGCACGCGTTCTGCAGAAGATGAAAAAGACGGCCGAGGATTATCTTGGCGAGGAAGTGACCGAGGCGGTCATTACCGTTCCGGCCTATTTCAACGACGCCCAGAGGCAGGCGACCAAGGATGCCGGTCGGATCGCCGGCTTGAATGTGAAGCGCATCATCAATGAGCCGACCGCGGCGGCCCTGGCCTTTGGTCTCGACAAGAAGGAAGGCGACCGCAAGATCGCGGTCTATGACTTGGGTGGTGGCACCTTCGATATTTCGATTATCGAGATCGCTGAAGTCGATGGCGAACACCAGTTCGAGGTGTTGTCCACGAACGGGGATACCTTCCTGGGTGGCGAGGACTTCGATCTCAGGTTGATCGACTATCTGGCCGAGGAATTCAAGAAGGACGCAGGCATTGATCTGCACAAGGATCCGCTTGCGCTCCAGCGCCTGAAGGATGCGGCCGAGAAGGCCAAGATCGAGCTGTCTTCGAGTAGCCAGACAGATGTGAACCTCCCTTACATCACGGCGGATGCGAGCGGACCGAAGCACCTGAACGTGAAGATCACGCGCGCCAAGCTCGAGAGCCTGGTTGAGGAGTTGATCCGACGCACCGTCGAGCCCTGCAAGATCGCCTTGAAGGACGCGGGCCTGAAGGTCACCGAGGTCGACGACGTCATCCTCGTGGGTGGTCAGACGCGCATGCCCAAAGTGCAGGAGGCGGTACGGGACTTCTTCGGGAAGGAGCCGCGCAGAGACGTGAACCCCGACGAGGCGGTGGCGATCGGTGCCGCGGTCCAGGGCGGTGTGTTGGGCGGCGACGTAAAGGACGTTCTGTTGCTGGACGTGACGCCTCTGTCTCTCGGCATTGAGACCATGGGTGGCGTGATGACCAAACTTATACAGAAGAACACCACCATACCGACCAAGGCCGCGCAGGTATTCTCGACCGCCGAGGACAGTCAGACGGCGGTGACGGTGCATGTCCTGCAGGGCGAGCGCGAGATGGCGGCCGGCAACAAGTCGCTTGGCCGTTTCGACCTTACCGACATCCCGCCGGCGCCGCGGGGCGTGCCGCAGGTCGAGGTGACCTTCGACATCGACGCTAACGGCATTTTGCATGTGTCGGCGCGCGACAAGGCGACTGGCAAGGAGAATCGCATCGTCATCAAGTCGAGTTCCGGCTTGAGCGAGGCCGAGATTCAGCGCATGGTGCAGGATGCCGAGGCGCACGCCGAGGACGACCGCAAGGCGCACGAGCTGGTGGATGCCCGTAATCAGGCCGAGGCGCTCATCCATGGCACGCGCAAGTCCTTGAAGGATTTGGGCGATAAGGTGGCAGCCGCCGACAAGAGCGCGGCCGAGACGGCGATCACCGACCTGGAGACGGCTTTGAAGGGCGACGATAAGGCGGAGATCACGTCCAAGACCGAGGCGCTGGCCCAGGCAAGCCATAAGTTGACCGAGCAGATGTACGCGCAGGCCCAGGCCGGCGCCACGCCGGGTGCCGAAGGGCAGCAAGGCGGGGCGCAGCAGGGCTCGGACAATGTGGTCGACGCGGAATTCGAAGAGGTCAACGAGAATCGTCGCGAAAAGTAAGTAGGGGTAGGAGCGAATGGGGGCGCGGGCTGGGACTTCGGTTGACGCCCGTGCCTTTTTTCTTTTAAGGTCGGGCTTTTACAGTGCAGGCTTATGACGACGCGACGCGATTACTATGAGATCCTCGGTGTGGCCCGCGGGGCCGAAGACGCCGAGATCAAAAAGGCCTATCGCCGCATGGCGATGAAGTATCACCCGGACCGCAATCCCGACGACAAAAGCACGGAGGCGTTGTTCAAGGAGTGTCAGGAGGCCTATGACGTCCTAAGCGACCCGCAAAGGCGGACCGCCTACGATCAGTTCGGACATGCTGGGGTGCAGGGCGGCGCGGGTCCCGGGGCCGGCCCCTTCGGTGCCGGCGGGGGTTTCGCGGACATCTTCGACAACGTCTTTGGGGATATCTTTGGCGGCGGTGGCGCCCGTCGCGCGAACCAGGTGTATCGCGGCGCCGATGTGCGCTTCGCCCTGGATCTCTCTTTGGAGGATGCGGTCTTCGGGACCGAGGCCCGCATTCGCGTCCCGACCCTGGCGGCCTGTGATCTCTGTAAGGGGACCGGGGCGCGCGCGGGGAGCGTCCCGGCGAGCTGTCCTACCTGCGGCGGCCATGGTCAGGTGCGTATGCAGCAGGGCTTTTTTTCGATTCAGCAGACCTGCCCCAATTGCCGGGGTAGTGGGCGGGTCATCACGCAGCCCTGCGTCGAATGCCGCGGCGACGGCCGTGCGCGGCGCGCCAAGACCCTGTCGGTCACGATCCCGGCGGGCGTCGACGAGGGTGATCAGATCCGAGTGAGCGGACAGGGGGATGCCGGGGAAAACGGCGGGCCGTCCGGAGATCTCTACGTCCAGGTCAAACTAAAGCCCCACCCCCTGTTCCGTCGCGAGCAGGACGACCTGTACTGTAAGGTTCCGGTGCGTTTCGGCACGGTGGTTCTTGGGGGCGAGATCGAGATCCCGAGCCTCGATGGGCGCATGGCGCTTAAGATCCCGCCGGAGACGCAGACTGACAAGGTATTCCGGGTGCGCGGCAAGGGCGTTAAGAACGTGCGCACAGGCCACATCGGCGATCTCTTTTGCCAGATCACGGTGGAGACCCCGGTGAAGCTTACGCGCGCGCAGCGCGAGATGCTCGAGGCCTTTGAGACCTCGGTGCGCGAGGGGGGTGACCGCCATAGCCCGGTCGAGCACTCGTGGCTCGATAAGCTGCGCGGCTTCTTCGAACCCAAGGCACGAAGCTCCGGGGAATAAAAGCGGACGGCAGCCGTCCTTTGGGAATGACAATAAGGGGGGCTCGCCATGGCAGAGAAACGCAGATTCGATCCAACTCGCCGCCGGATCATCGTCGCCGCGGGCGGTGTTGCCGCGGCGATGGGATCCGGGACCGTACTCGCCGATTCGGCGGATAGTCTGAATCTGACCTTTCCGGGCCAGAAGGCCAAACACCACATCGTCTACCAGCTGAATCAGGCCGATCACGGCTATCAGCAGCACATCATGTCTTCGATTCAGGCCATGCTGCGCCGTTATGGGAGCTCGATCCATATCGTGGTAACCTGCTTCGCCGAAGGGATCAGTGTCGTCCTGAAGAAACCCGTACGCCCAGTCGCCCGGGACATCCGCACCGCCGTGGCGAGCCTGCACGACTATGGCGTGGACTTTCATGGATGCGGCAACACCTTGCGGACGCTCAAGCTTACGAAAGCGGCCTTGTTGCCGCTCGCCACCTACGTCCCCATGGGGGCCGCGGACCTGATGGAGCTTCAGCACAAGGGTTACGCCTATATCGCGTGGTAGTGGCGGCCGACGGGCCGGACCCCTGTCGGCGTCGGGATTCCAATCAGTAAGGGGGAAGTCATGAGGATAGCCGTGGCCGGGGCCACCGGTCGTATGGGGCGCGCCGTGCTTGCGGCACTGCGCGGTCAGGCTGACCTTGAGCTCTCCGGCGCGCTCGCCCGTACGGGTGACGCCGCCTGTGGGCAGGACGTCGCGGTGCTGGTGGGCGGGGCCGCCTTCGGCGTGCCCGTGACGGACGCCGTCGAGGAGGTCATCGCCGGTTGCGACATCCTGATTGATTTCACCCGGCCGGAGGCGAGCGATACGTATGCGGCGGTCTGCGCGCGTCTCGGGAAGGGGGCGGTTATCGGCACGACGGGCTTCCCGCCAGCGATGCTCGAGCGGCTGCAAAAGTGGGCCGAGGCGGGGCGCTTCGTGGTGGCCGCGAACATGAGCGTTGGTGTGACCCTGGCCTTGCATCTCTTGGAGATCGCCGCCCGGGTGCTCCCGGACGCCGATATCGAGATCCTGGAGGCCCACCATCGGCACAAGGTCGACGCACCCTCGGGGACCGCACTGCGTCTGGGCGAAGTGGCCGCCGCCGCCCGTGGCCAGCGCTTGGCCGACGTCGCCGTCTATGAGCGACACAAGCAGCGTGCGCCGCGTGTGCCCGGGACCATAGGCTTCGCCACGCTCCGCGCGGGCGAGATCGTAGGCGAGCACCGGGCCTATCTGGCTTCCCCCACGGAACGCCTCGAGATCGCGCATGTCGCCGACAACCGTCAGGTGTTTGCCGAGGGCGCCTTGCGTGCGGCCCGTTTTTTGATGAGCCGCCCAGCCGGCCTCTACGATATGCAGGACGTGCTCGGTCTGCGTTGATTTCGGACGGCTATCTCGTTACAATCCCCCGACAAATCCTTGTGAATAACTCGTTTTCCGGGCGGGAGCGGCGAAGAGCGGCTCCCGCTTTTGTATGTAAACCCTGAGGCGGGAGGTACCGTGGTGCAACCGGCATTGCTTGCTCTCGCCGACGGCACTGTGTTCGTCGGCGAGTCCATCGGGGCCGCCGGGGCTTCCCAGGGCGAGCTCGTCTTCAACACTGCCATGACCGGCTACCAGGAGATCCTTTCGGATCCTTCGTACGCCAGTCAGATCGTCACGCTTACCTATCCCCATATCGGCAATACGGGTGTCAATGTGCAAGACATGGAGGCTCCCCGGGTCCATGCCGCGGGGCTCGTCGTGCGGGACGCCCCGAGCCACTTCAGCAATTTTCGTAGCAACGAGGGCCTCGGGGCCTTTCTGCGGCGCCAGGGGGTGGTGGCCATCGCCGGGGTCGACACACGCGCGCTCACCCGGCGGCTGCGCGAGCACGGCGCCCAGAATGCAGCCATAGTGGCGGGTGATTTGGCGCAAGACCGGGCGGCGGCCATCGCCTTGGCACGCGCCTTCCCAGGGCTCGACGGTCTCGATCTCGCGCGGGTCGTGTCGACCGCACAGTCCTACACGTGGGACGAGGGGCTTTGGGAGACAGTGCCTCAGCCGCCGCAGTACCATGTTGTGGCCTTCGATTACGGGATTAAGCGCAACATCCTGCGCAGCCTGGTCGAAGTCGGGTGTCGTGTGACGGTGGTGCCGGCACAGACCCCGGCGGCGGAGGCTCTGGCCATGAAGCCCGACGGTGTGTTCCTTTCCAACGGGCCCGGCGATCCGAAGGCCTGTGATTACGCCATTGAGGCCGCGCGGGCGCTCATCGAGTCGGGCGTACCGCTCTTTGGGATCTGCCTTGGTCACCAGTTGCTCGGGCTTGCCGCGGGCGGGCGCACGGTAAAGATGAAGTTCGGTCACCACGGGGCCAACCACCCGGTCCTCGACGTGGACTCGGGGCGAGTCTTTATCACAAGCCAGAACCACGGCTTCGCGGTCGACGAGGGAAGCCTACCCCAGGGTCTGCGCGTGACCCATCGCTCGCTCTTTGATGGTTCGGTCCAGGGACTGGCGTTTGTTGATCGGCCCGTATTCTCTTTCCAGGGGCACCCCGAGGCGAGCCCCGGACCGCATGATGTTTCGCCCCTGTTTTCGCAGTTCGCAGCGCTGATGGGTGCGGCGCGCGACGCGATTCCGAGGTCCTGATGCCCAAGCGCGACGATATCAAGAGCGTTCTCATCATAGGCGCCGGGCCGATCGTGATCGGCCAAGGCTGCGAATTCGATTATTCCGGCACGCAGGCCTGCCGGGCCCTCAAGGAGGAGGGTCTGCGCGTCATTCTGGTGAATTCGAACCCGGCTACGATCATGACTGACCCCGATCTCGCCGACGCCACCTATGTGGAACCGATCAATTGGCGAGTGCTGGAGCGGATCATCGCCAAGGAGCGTCCCGACGCCTTGCTCCCGACCATGGGTGGCCAAACGGCGCTCAATTGCGCCCTCGACCTGGATCGCGAGGGAGTCTTGGAGCGTTATGGGGTACGCATGATCGGGGCCTCGAAGGCCGCGATCGACAAGGCTGAAGACCGCGAGCTCTTCAAGAAGGCTATGGAGTCGATTGGTCTGGGCGTGGCTAAGGGTGCCATCGCGCACAGCCTGGAGGAGGCCCTTCAGGTGCATGCGCTGGTGGGGTTTCCGGCGATCATCCGGCCCTCCTTCACGCTCGGCGGCACCGGGGGAGGCATCGCTTACAATCGCGAGGAGTTCGTGCAGTTGTGTGAGCGCGGGCTGGATGCCTCCCCAACCCACGAGCTTCTTATCGAGGAGTCCATCATCGGTTGGAAGGAATACGAGATGGAGGTCGTGCGCGACCGTCTCGACAACTGCATCATCGTCTGCGCCATCGAGAACATCGATCCGATGGGCGTGCACACAGGTGATTCCATCACCGTCGCCCCCGCGCAGACCCTGACGGACAAAGAGTACCAGAGGATGCGGGACGCCAGCATCGCCGTGTTGCGCGAGATCGGCGTGGAGACGGGCGGGTCGAACGTCCAGTTCGCGATCAACCCGCAGACTGGGCAAATGATTGTCATCGAGATGAATCCGCGCGTGTCCCGGTCATCGGCCCTCGCCTCCAAGGCGACCGGCTTTCCGATCGCCAAGGTGGCCGCCAAGCTCGCTATCGGCTACACCCTGGACGAGTTGCGCAACGATATTACCGGCGGAATGACGCCGGCATCCTTCGAGCCTAGCATCGACTACGTGGTCACGAAGATCCCCCGCTTTACCTTCGAGAAGTTCCCCAAGGCCGATCCGACGTTGACCACGCAAATGAAATCGGTCGGTGAGGTCATGGCGATCGGGCGCACCTTCCAGGAGTCATTGCAGAAGGCCATGCGCAGCCTCGAGATCGACAGTTATGGGTTCGAGCCGCGCGTGGACCGCGCAAGCGATGCGAAGGCTGCGCGCGATCGTCTGGTCCAGGAGTTGAAGGTGCCCGGGGCGGAGCGGCTCTGGTATGTGGCAGATGCCTTGCGCGCGGGCTTCACTCCGCACGAGGTGCACGAATTGACGCGCATCGATCCCTGGTTTGTCGCGCAGATCGCCGAGATCGTCGCCACCGAGGCGGAGATTGAGGAGTGGGGTGCATCGGGGGCGCTTGATGTCGCGCGCGTTCGGGGCTGGAAGCGGCGCGGGTTTTCGGATCGACGGATTGCGGCGCTTCTTCGTTGCGCTGAGGACTCGGTTCGCGCATTCCGTTACGCCCACGCCCTCCATCCCGTCTATAAGCGCGTCGATTCCTGCGCCGCCGAGTTTGGGTCGACGACCGCTTACATGTATTCGACCTACGAAGAGGAGTGCGAGGCCCTTCCGGAGAATTGCGACAAGGTCATCGTGCTCGGCAGCGGGCCCAACCGCATCGGTCAGGGTATTGAGTTCGATTACTGCTGCGTTCACGCCTCCATGGCCTTGCGTGAGAATGGCTATCAGACCATCATGGTCAACTGTAATCCGGAGACCGTATCCACAGATTATGATATCTCCGACAGGCTCTATTTTGAGCCCCTGACGCTTGAAGATGTGCTCGAGATCGCGCGCATCGAGCGGCCGACGGGCGTGATTGTGCAGTACGGGGGACAGACACCCCTGAAGCTCGCGCGCGGGCTTGCCGCCAATGGTGTTCCCATCGTCGGGACGAGCCCCGCTTGCATCGATCTGGCCGAGGATCGGGAACGCTTCCAGCACTTGATCACGGGCCTTGGCTTGTTGCAGCCGCCCAATCGCATCGCGCACAACGCGGTCGATGCGGTGGCATTGGCGGAGGAGACCGGATATCCGCTCGTCGTGCGACCCTCTTATGTCCTGGGGGGGCGCGCCATGGAAATCTGTCATAACAAGGACGACCTCGAGGTCTACATGCGGATCGCGGTTCGCGTGTCCGAGGACAGCCCCATTCTCCTCGACCGATTCTTGAGCGATGCGGTCGAAGTGGATGTCGATGCGGTCTCCGACGGCGAGCGGGTGGTGATCGCTGGGATCATGGAGCATATCGAGGAGGCGGGAGTCCATTCCGGCGATTCGGCCTGCTCGCTGCCGCCTTTCAGTCTTTCCGAGGCGCTGCAGGACGAATTGCGCCGCCAGACCGTGGCCTTGGCCAAGGCCCTGGATGTGGTGGGCCTCATGAACGTGCAGTTTGCGATCAAGGACCAGGACGTCTACGTACTCGAGGTGAACCCGCGGGCGTCCCGTACGATACCGTACGTCTCGAAGGCGACGGCTCGTCCGTTTGCCAAAATCGCGGCGCGCGTGATGATGGGCTATTCCCTTGAGAGCCAGGGGGTGGTCTCCGAGGTCGTACCTGCCTATTGCTCAGTGAAGGAGGCCGTTTTCCCGTTCATAAAGTTCCCGGGGGTCGATACCGTCCTCGGGCCCGAGATGAAATCGACGGGCGAAGTGATGGGGATCGGCAGGAGCTTCGGCGAGGCCTTCGCGAAATCGCAGATTGCCGCTGGTGCCGCGATTCCAGGTGGGGGCAGGCTCTTTATTAGTGTGCGCGACCGCGACCGGGGGCCGGCCGTGGCTATCGCTCGCTACTTCGCCGATCACGGGTTCGAGCTTCTGGCCACGCGCGGAACGGCGGCCGCGCTCGAGGCGGCGGGGCTCAAGGTGCGGGCGGTCAACAAGGTTTCCGAGGGTCGCCCGCATGTGGTGGATATGATCAAGAACGACGAGATTGATATTATCGTCAATACCGTTGCCGACAAACAGAGCATGGCCGACTCTTATCAGATTCGTCGCGAGGCCTTGCAGCATAAGGTGACGAACTATACGACGCTCGCCGCGGCGCGTGCAGCATGCGAGGCGCACGGGAACATGCAGGAGTTCGAGGTACGGTGTTTGCAGGACTTGCATAAGGAGATTGCGCATGATTAAGGTTCCTCTCACGGTAAGCGGCGCCGAGAAGCTGAAACAGGAGCTGCATCGCCTAAAGACCGTGGAGCGGCCGCGTATCATTCAAGCGATCGCGGAGGCTCGGGCGCACGGCGATTTGTCGGAAAACGCCGAATATCACGCGGCCAAGGAACAGCAGAGCTTCATCGAAGGACGGATCAGCGAGGTCGAGGCCAAGCTCGGTAACGCCCAGATCATCGATCCTTTGACCGTCAATGCGGGCGGGCGGGTTGTGTTCGGTGCGACCGTCGATCTGTTCGAGGAGGATGGGCAGCGCGAGGTGACCTACCAAATCGTTGGCGATGACGAGGCTGACATTCACAAGGGGAAGATCTCGATCAGCTCTCCCATTGCGCGCGCCTTG
Organism: Acidiferrobacter sp.; assembly: GCF_054609335.1. Classification (NCBI taxonomy): domain Bacteria; kingdom Pseudomonadati; phylum Pseudomonadota; class Gammaproteobacteria; order Acidiferrobacterales; family Acidiferrobacteraceae; genus Acidiferrobacter; species Acidiferrobacter sp. The sequence continues at coordinate 46,709 of NZ_JBTRWP010000001.1, forward strand.
ATCGGCAAGGAAGACGGGGATGTCGTGGAGGTCGTGGTTCCAGACGGGACCCGCCAGTATGAAATCCTGGGTATCCGTTACGTCTGAGCGGCGGTCGTTCGCGCCCGGTGTGGCGCGCGTGGCCGCGGTTTTTTGGATGGGCAGTCTCTGGACTACGGCCGCCGTGGTCGCGCTTTTGTTCTGGCGGCTCCCGCAGGCGGTCGCGGGCGGGCTTGCGGGCGATCTGTTCGCTGCGGGCCAGGGCCTCGGTCTCATTCTGGGCGGGGTTGTCGCGCAAACGGTCTCTCCCGGCCGTTATCGGCGTTTGGCCCAGATCGCTTGGGCGCTCGACGGCGCGTTCGCGCTTGTCATCCTGCCCATCATGGCCTATCTGCGCGCCGCACCGGATTTTGGTCCCCAAAGCCCCACCTGGGGCCTCTTCATGGCTATGCACGCCGTCTCTACCACGATCTACCTGATTGAAGGTGTACTGGGTCTCGTGGTCGTGGCCCGCGCCCTGTAGCCCAAAGAGCAAAGACGATGGCCCGCAACCGGTGGATGGATGAGCATTTCGCCGATCCCTATGTGAAGCGCGCCCAAGCGGAGGGTTATCGTTCGCGGGCGGCCTACAAGCTCATGGAAATCGACGCTCGCGACCATCTCATACGTCCCGACAGCGTCATCGCCGACTTAGGCTCGGCCCCAGGGGGCTTTTCCCAGTATGCGGCGGGTAGGCTCGGGCCTGCCGGTCGTCTGGTGGCGGTCGATGTCCTAGCCATGGATCCCTTGCCGGGTGTTACGTTTATTCAAGGCGATTTCACCGAGCCCGAATGCTATGCGCAGGTCCAAAGGGCCCTGGGGGACCGAGTGGATCTTGTAATTTCGGATATGGCCCCCAATATGAGCGGTGTGGGGGTGTCGGATCAGGCCCGGGCCGTTGGGCTTGCCGAGATCGCCCTGGATTTCGCCGCCTCGTGCTTGACCCGGGACGGTAGTTGTCTTATTAAGGTCTTTCAGGGTGCCGGATTTACGGAGCTATTGGCCGATATGCGGCGCCGTTTCCAACGGGTGGCCACGCGCAAACCGCCGGCGTCGCGCCCCCGTAGCCCCGAGGTCTACCTCCTCGGTACCGGGTTACGGCCTGTTGTGTCGGGACCGGAGTCGTAGGAGAATGGCGGCAGGCGCGTCTTTTGGGGCGCACGAGGTCACACCTTGAATAATCTCGCAAAGAATCTGCTGTTGTGGCTCATTATCGCCATCGTGCTGATGTCGGTTTTCAACAGCTTCGGTAACCACCACCCGGCGGTGCACTCCATCCCGTTTTCGCGGTTCATTAATCACGTGAAGCAGGGGCAGGTAGGCCGCGTCGTCATCAAGGGTCACGAGATCACGGGTATCACCAAGACCGGTCAGCGCTTTCAGACCTATACGCCGACCGACTCCGGATTGATCGACCAGCTGCTGAATAATGGCGTGAGCGTCGATGCCAAGCCGCCGGCGCAGCAGTCTTTGCTCCTGCAGATATTCATCAACTGGTTCCCATTGCTGCTGTTCGTCGGGGTGTGGATCTTCTTCATGCGCCAGATGCAGGGGGGCGGTGGCGGTCGCAGCGCGATGAGCTTTGGGAAGAGCAAAGCGCGGATGTTGACGGAAGACACCAATAAAGTGACATTCGACGACGTCGCGGGTGTCGAAGAAGCCAAGGAAGAGGTCAAGGAGTTGGTCGAGTTTCTGCGGGACCCGACGAAGTTCCAGAAGCTCGGCGGACGGATCCCGCGCGGGGTGCTCATGACCGGTAGCCCCGGTACCGGCAAGACGCTGCTCGCCAAGGCAATCGCCGGCGAAGCGAAGGTCCCTTTCTTCTCGATCTCGGGTTCGGATTTCGTCGAGATGTTCGTGGGTGTTGGCGCTTCGCGCGTTCGCGACATGTTCGACCAGGCGAAGAAGCACGCGCCATGCATCATCTTCATTGACGAGATTGATGCGGTCGGCCGCCAGCGCGGTGCAGGCCTCGGTGGCGGGCATGACGAGCGTGAGCAGACATTAAACCAGCTACTCGTGGAGATGGACGGGTTTGAGGGCAGCGAGGGTGTGATCGTGATCGCCGCCACCAACCGGCCCGACGTCCTGGATCCGGCCCTTCTGCGGCCAGGTCGTTTCGATCGGCAGGTCTTCGTGCCGCTGCCCGACATCCGGGGCCGTGAACAGATCATCCGTATCCATATGCGCAAGGTGCCGGTGTCGGATGACGTGGTCCCGAGTATTCTTGCCCGTGGGACACCTGGCTTTTCCGGCGCCGATCTGGCCAATCTCGTCAACGAGGCAGCCTTGTTTGCGGCACGCGCCAACAAGCGGCTCGTGGAGATGCAGGACTTTGAGCTCGCGAAAGACAAGATCGTCATGGGTGCCGAACGCCGGTCCATAGTGATGCCCGAGAAGGAGCGGATCAATACCGCGTACCATGAATCAGGCCACGCCGTGGTCGCGCGGTTATTGCCCAATACCGATCCTGTGCACAAGGTGACCATCATCCCGCGTGGCCGCGCACTGGGTGTGACGATGCAGCTGCCGACCGAGGATCGCTATAGCCACGATCGCGAGTACCTGCTGTCGACCGTTGCCGTGCTCATGGCAGGTCGCATAGCGGAGGAGGTCTTCATGCATCAGATGACCACTGGGGCGGCCAACGATTTTGAGCGGGCCACTGAGCTTGCGCGCAACATGGTGAGCCGCTGGGGTATGAGTGATCGGTTGGGTACGCGTGTGTACGGCGAGAACCAAAGCGAGGTCTTCCTCGGGCGCGACGTGACGACGCACAAGAATTTGAGCGATGCTACGGCGCAGCTCGTGGATGCCGAGATCCGTCGGATCATCGATGAGCAATACATACGCGCGCGGCGCGTCATCGAGACCAACAAGGACAAGGTGGAGATGATGGCCGGCATGCTCCTCGAGTGGGAGACGCTCGACACCGATCAGATCAACGATATCATGGAGGGCCGCAAGCCGCGCCCCCCGTACGGCTACAATGATCCCACCCCGGGCGGCGATAGTAGCGAGCCCAAGGCTGCGGATCGGGCCCTCGTGAAGCCCCGCATGGATACCCCGGCAGGGGAATCCCGGTAGCGGCGCGATGGGCGAGGCGTGTAAGGCCGCGGCATCTTGGCTGCGGCCGGATGGCCGAGTTGCTATTATGGGCATCTTGAATGTGACCCCCGATTCGTTTTCGGACGGGGGTCTTTTTTTGGCCCGCGATCAGGCGCTCAAACATGTTGAAGCCATGGTCGCGGCGGGGGCCGATATTATAGATATAGGCGGCGAGTCGACACGTCCGGGGGCCAGCCCCGTGAGTCCCGAAGAGGAGTGCGAACGCGTCATCCCGGTCCTGGAGGCGCTCTGTGGCCGGCTCCCCGTGTCGTTCTCGGTGGATACCTCCGAGCCTTTAGTTATGACCGAGGCAGTCGCGGCGGGGGCCTCCCTGATTAATGATGTTCGTGCCCTGACGAGACCCGGAGCCCTGGCCGCGGCGGCCAAGCTCGGCGTACCGGTTTGTCTGATGCATGAGCCGGGCGGATCGTCCATGATGGGGACGCGTAGCAGTTCGGGTGACGTCGTGGGCGAGGTGAAATCCTATCTTGCCCAGCGCCTGGAAGCGGCGCGCCTAGCGGGCATCCCCAGCGATCGTATCATCGTCGACCCGGGGTTTGGTTTCGGCAAGGATTTGGCCGAGAACCGCAGTCTGTTGTTCGATTTGCCAGAGATTGCGGCATTGGCCCCGGTTCTAGTCGGCATCTCCCGTAAGCGTATGACGGGCGAGCCCTGGGGTTTGCCTGCGGGCGCGCGGCTTCAGACCAGTGTCGCGCTGGCACTGGCCGCGATCCAAGGCGGCGCGAAGGTCGTGCGTGTGCATGATGTGCGCGAGACGCGGGAGGCGGTGCGCGCGTGGGAATGGGTATTCGAACCTAAGGAGCGGGTAGCGTGAAGCGTCAGTATTTTGGTACGGACGGAATGCGGGGACGGGTCGGCGAGGAGCCGATTACCCCGGAGACCGTCTTGAAGTTGGGTTGGGCGGCCGGACGGGTGCTCTTGGCAAAGGGCGAGGACCGCGGCAGCGTGTTGATTGGAAAGGATACGCGGATCTCGGGTTATCTACTCGAATCCGCTCTTGAGGCGGGTCTTTCGGCGGCCGGGGCGGACATACGCCTGATAGGGCCCATGCCCACCCCCGGCATTGCCTATCTGACGCGCACCGCGCGCGCCCAGGCGGGGATCGTCATCAGCGCCTCGCACAATCCCTACGAAGACAACGGTATCAAGTTTTTTTCGTCGCTTGGCACCAAGCTGCCCGATGAAGTGGAATGCGCGATAGAGGCCATGATGCGCAAGCCCATGCGTACGGTGCCGTCGGCCGAACTGGGAAAGGTGCGCCGTTTCCCGGATGCGGCCGGCCGCTATATCGAGTTTTGCAAGAGCACCTTCCCTTATCGCCTTGGGCTTGAGGGCCTGAAGATTGTGGTCGACTGCGCCCACGGGGCAGCCTATCAGATCGCCCCTCATGTCTTCGGTGAGCTGGGGGCGGAGGTCGTGGCGATCGGCAATGCACCGGATGGGTTCAATATCAATTGCGCCTGCGGATCGACCTGTCCGGAGACCTTGCGGCAGGCGGTCCTGGCGGCGGACGCCGACCTCGGTATTGCTTTGGATGGCGACGGCGATCGCGTGGTCATGGTCGATCGGCACGGCTGCACGATCGATGGCGACCGCATCCTGTATATCATCGCCGCACACCGGAAGCGTTTGGGCGTCCCGGTGCCGGGCGTGGCCGGCACCCTCATGAGCAACGTGGGTCTCGAGCAAGCCCTGAAGCGCTTGGAGATCCCCTTCGCGCGCGCCGCAGTGGGCGACCGCTATGTGATGGCGCTCTTGGCGGAGCAGGGCTGGGATTTGGGTGGCGAGGCCTCAGGACACGTGATTTGTCTGGATAAGAGCACGACGGGCGATGGCGTGATCGCCGCCTTGCAGGTGCTTGCCGCTATGCGCGAGTCCGAACGCAGTCTCGCGGAACTGGCCGAAGGGATGTCCGTCTACCCGCAGGCGCTCGTGAATGTCACCTTGAATCGCGGGGTGTCGGCGCGCGAGGTGGTACGGGCCCCAGAGGTGGTTGCCATCCTCCATGAGGTCGAGCGTCGCCTGGGGAGCGCCGGTCGAGTGGTCTTGCGGCCGTCCGGGACTGAGCCCGTCGTGCGCGTCATGGTTGAGGCGGCTGAAGCCCAGATGGTGGCCGACCTTACCGAACAACTTGCCGCGGCCGTCACCAAAGCGGCCGCCGGTGCTGCTGTTGCCTGATATGGGCATAGCGCGCGGCCTGAAACGAGAGCCGGATTTTTCCGGGCTCGAAAATTGCTTTCCACCGGGCTTGCCGGTAACATCTGCGCGCGTTTCAGAAGAATATGTGGGGGGGCCGTGCGGCAGCCGTTGGTTATGGGTAACTGGAAGATGAACGGCCGCCGCTCCATGGTCGAGAGTTTGTTGAAGGCCGTCATGGCCGACATCGGTGATCTGTTCGGTGTCGAGGTCGTGGTATGCCCCCCTTATCCGTACCTCGGCTTGGTCATGGATAGGCTCGCCGCAAACAGCACCGTTGTCTGCGGGGCGCAGGACGTGAGTGCGTATACGGACGGCGCCTACACGGGCGAGGTATCGGCCGAGATGGCGCGCGACGTGGGCTGTCGATTTGCTATCATAGGTCACTCGGAGCGTCGCACCCTGTTTGGGGAGACCGATGCGGTGGTGGCGCAGAAATTTGCGCGCTCGCTCGCAGCCGATCTGACGCCCGTCCTTTGTGTGGGCGAGACGACGGCCGAGCGTGACGCGGGACGTACGCAGGAAGTGATTCTTCGGCAGCTTTCCGCAGTATTCAAAGAGTGCGGGAGCAGTGCCTTCGAGCGCGCGGTGGTCGCCTACGAGCCGGTCTGGGCGATCGGCACGGGACGCGCGGCGAGCCCCGAAGAAGCGCAGACGGTTCACCGGTTCATCCGGGATGTCGTTGCGCGGCAGAGCGCAGAGGCGGCAGGGCGCTTGCGCATATTGTATGGCGGCAGCGTCAAGGCGCAGAACGCGCGCGAGCTGTTCGGGCAGGACGATATAGATGGCGGCCTGATAGGGGGCGCGTCACTCGCGGGCGCCGACTTCGTTGGTATTTGCCGCGCGGCATGCATCGGGTAATAAGGGCGTCATGACGGTTTTTTTGGTGGTCTTACAGATTTTGGTTGCGCTCACGCTGATCGGGGTCGTGCTCTTGCAGCATGGCAAGGGGGCCGATATGGGCGCTTCTTTCGGCGGCGGATCATCGCAGACCTTGTTCGGGGCGCGCGGTTCGGCGACTTTTCTAAGCCGTATGACCGCCGTGCTCGCGACCTTATTTTTTATAACGAGTTTAGGGCTCGCCTATCTTTCGGCACACCCGCGTTCTTTGCGGAGCGTGACCGAGATCGTGCGGCCCGCGGCCCCGGCCGCGCCGGTGCCGCAAACGCAGCCGGCTGCGCCGGTACCGCAATCCCCGTCCACTGTCCCGGGCATACCGGACCACAAGGTCCCTTAGTGCGCGGTCTAGGATTAAGGACGGGATAGAGTCGAGTTCGCCGAAGTGGTGGAATTGGTAGACACGCCGTCTTGAGGGGGCGGTGGCGCAAGCTGTGCGGGTTCGAGTCCCGCCTTCGGCACCAGATTTTCCTCCAGCCCGCCTCTCTCGAGGATGGCTAACCGCTTGAAATAGAATAAAACTATAGGGTGCGCCCTTGCTTGACTTGCGCGCGCAGGGGTGTCTAGACTAACCAACCCGGCGGCTTTCAGCCACGCCCGAGGTCCATCTCGAGGAAAGCGGATGTTACAAAATTATCTGCCTATTCTGATCTTCATAGGCGTAGGCGTCGTCGTCGGCGTCCTACCGATGGTCCTCGGCCGCTTGCTTGCCCCTCACCACCCGGATGCCGCCAAGCTCTCGCCCTACGAATGCGGCTTCGAGGCGTTCGAGGATTCGCGCATGAAGTTCGATGTGCGCTACTACCTCGTCGCCATCCTATTCATCGTCTTCGATCTCGAGATCGCGTTTTTGTTCCCGTGGGCCGTGGCCCTAAAGCAGATCGGTCGCCCGGGGTTTTTGGCTATGGTTTTATTCCTGGGAATTCTGGTCGTGGGATTTGTCTATGAGTGGATGAAAGGGGCGCTCGAGTGGGAGTAGAAGGCATTCTCGACAAGGGCTGGGTCGTCACATCCGCGGACAAGGTGATCAACTGGACGCGGACGGGGTCCTTGTGGCCCATGACGTTCGGGCTTGCCTGTTGCGCAGTCGAGATGATGCATGCCGGCGCCGCGCGTTATGACCTGGATCGCTTCGGTGTGGTGTTTCGGCCGAGTCCCCGGCAGTCGGATGTGATGATCGTGGCGGGCACCTTGGTCAATAAGATGGCCCCGGCCTTGCGCAAGGTTTATGACCAGATGGCGGAGCCGCGTTGGGTCATTTCCATGGGATCGTGCGCCAATGGAGGCGGGTACTATCACTACTCATACGCCGTGGTACGCGGCTGTGACCGGATTGTGCCGGTGGATGTCTATGTACCCGGGTGTCCGCCCACAGCGGAAGCCCTCCTCTATGGGATCATCCAGCTTCAAAACAAAATTCGGCGCACGAACACGATCGCGCGTTGAACCCGACATAGGGCTCCCTTAAGTCATGACCACGCAAGAGGCCTTCCTCGACTATGCCCGAAAAACCTTCGGGGACGCGCTCGCCTCCGTCACGGTGGAGCACGGCGAGGTAACGTTTGTGGTGCCGCGCGCGAGATGGCTTGCGACCTGCCAGACCTTGCGCGATGAGCCCGCGTTTCACTTCGAGCAGCTTATCGATCTTTGCGGCGTGGATTATCTGACTTATGGGGAAAGAGAACGATGCGAGCCGCGGTTCGCGGTCGTGGCGCATCTTCTGTCTCTCGCCCACAACCGGCGCCTGAGGGTTCGTGCGTTCCTCGACGACGAGCAGCCGACGATCGCCTCCGTGACAGGAGTCTGGAACTCAGCCGATTGGTATGAGCGCGAGGCCTTCGATCTGTTTGGTTTTATCTTCGAGGGGCATAAGGATTTGCGGCGCTTGTTGACGGACTACGGGTTTGTAGGCCACCCGTTCCGAAAGGATTTTCCGATTTCAGGGCGCGTGGAGGTGCGCTATGACCCCGACAAGCGGCGCGTGGTGTACGAGCCTGTCAGCATAGAACCGCGCGTGCTCGTCCCGCGCGTGATCCGAGAGGAGGGCTACGGTGGCAGAGATTCGTAATTACACGATGAACTTTGGACCGCAGCATCCCTCGGCCCACGGCGTGCTGCGACTCGTCTTGGAACTCGACGGTGAGGTCGTGGAGCGCGCGGATCCGCATATCGGACTTCTGCATCGCGCGACCGAGAAGCTCGCCGAAACTAAGCCCTACAACCAGTCCATCCCCTACATGGACCGACTCGATTACGTCTCCATGATGGCCAATGAGCACGCCTACGTCATGGCCCTGGAGAAGCTTCTGAAGGTCGAGGTGCCGATCCGCGCACAGTACATCCGCGTGATGTTCGACGAACTGACGCGTATCTTGAACCACCTGCTGTGGCTTGGGGCGCACGCGCTTGATATCGGCGCGATGACGGTGTTTCTGTACGCCTTCCGCGAGCGCGAGGATCTTATGGACGCCTACGAGGCTGTGTCGGGGGCGCGCATGCATGCCACTTATTATCGGGTGGGCGGGGTCTACCGGGATCTGCCGGACAGCATGCCTCGCTACAGTGTGTCGCGTTGGCACGACGAGAAGGACGTGGCGCGCATGAATGCCAATCGAGAGGGCAGCCTCCTCGATTTTCTTGGCGATTTTTGCCGGCGCTTCCCGGGCTACGTAGACGACTATGAGACCTTGCTCACCGATAATCGCATCTGGAAGCAGAGGACTGTGGGCATAGGTGTCGTGAGTCCGGAGCGCGCCCTGCAGCTTGGTTTTACGGGTCCGATGCTCAGGGGATCCGGCGTCGAGTGGGATCTTCGCAAGAAGCAGCCCTACGAGGTATACGACAAGCTGGATTTCGACATACCGGTCGGGGTCCAGGGGGATTGTTATGATCGCTACCTCGTACGCGTCGAGGAGATGCGCCAGTCCAACCGGATCGTGACCCAATGTATCGATTGGCTGCGCAAGAATCCGGGCCCCGTGATCGTGAGTGACCATAAGGTTGTGCCGCCCTCGCGCGAGGAAATGAAGGCCGACATGGAGGCCTTGATCCATCACTTCAAGCTGTTTACGGAAGGTTACTCGGTGCCGGCGGGCGAGGCCTATGCGGCGGTCGAGCACCCCAAGGGCGAGTTCGGCATCTACCTTGTGTCGGACGGCGCCAATAAGCCGTTCCGCGTAAAGATCAGGGCGCCGGGTTTCGCGCATCTGGCGGCCTTGGACGAAATGACCCGCGGGCACATGATCGCCGATGTCGTGGCGATCATCGGCACCCAGGACATCGTTTTCGGCGAAGTTGACAGGTGAGCGTATGTTGACGAAGGAGTCGCGCGAACAGATCGACCGGGAGATCGCCAAATATCCGCCGGAGCACAAGCAGTCAGCGGTGATGGCGGCTCTGCATATCGCCCAGGAGGAGCACGGGTGGTTGAGCGTGTCGCTCATGGATTATATCGCCGAATTGCTCGGGATGCGGCCCATCCAGGTCTACGAGGTGGCGAGTTTCTACACCATGTATGATCTGGAGCCGGTGGGGCGGCATAAGGTCAGCGTCTGCACGAACATTTCCTGTCTCCTGCGTGGCAGCGACGATATCGTCGCGCATTTGAAGAAACGGCTTGGGGTCGGATTCAATGAGACGACGCCCGATGGGCGCTTTACGCTGAAAGAGGTCGAGTGCCTGGCAGCCTGCGGGGGCGCGCCCATGTTTCAGATCGGCAAGACCTACTACGAGAATCTGACGCCCGGCCGCATCGATGAGATTCTGGCGGGCTTGGAGTAAGCATGGCGAACGAGGTCTGTTTTCGGAACTTGCATCGTGATCGTCCGTGGACGCTCGGCGTTTACGAAAGCGATGGCGGCTATCAGGCATGGCGACGCATCCTGAGTGAAAGGACGCCGCCGGACGAGATCGTGAACGAGATCAAGAAGTCGGTGCTGCGCGGTCGTGGCGGCGCAGGCTTTCCGACCGGCCTCAAGTGGAGCTTCATGCCGCGTAACGCGCCTGGCCAGAAATATATCGTCTGCAATTCCGACGAGGGCGAGCCCGGAACCTTCAAGGACCGCGACATCTTGCGCTTCAACCCCCATGCCTTGATCGAAGGTATGGCGATAGCCGGCTACACCATAGGCGCGACCATGGGTTACAACTATGTCCGCGGCGAATTCCACGAACCGATTGCGCGGTTCGAGGAGGCGCTTGTCGAGGCCCGCGCCGCGGGATATCTCGGCAAGAACATCTTGGGCTCGGGCATCGATTTCGAGCTGCACGTCCATAGAGGGGGTGGGGCCTATATCTGTGGCGAGGAGACCGCGCTTTTGGAGTCGCTCGAGGGGAAGAAAGGCCAGCCGCGCTTCAAGCCGCCATTCCCCGCGAGTTACGGCCTCTACGGGCGCCCGACGACGATCAATAATACCGAGACCCTGGCCTCGATCCCGGCCATCGTGCGCCACGGTGGCCAATGGTTCCTGGAGATCGGCAAGCCCAATAACGGCGGGCCGAAGATCTTCTCCGTATCGGGGCACGTGAACCGGCCCGGGAACTACGAGGTACCCTTGGGGACGCCTTTCGCCAAGCTGCTCGAAATGGCCGGCGGCGTGTGGCGGGGCCATAAGCTGAAGGCTGTGATCCCGGGCGGCTCCTCGGTACCGGTGGTGCGCGGCGATATCATGATGGACCTGACCATGGACTACGACGCGCTGTCCAAAGCCGGCAGCATGTTGGGTGCGGGTTCGGTGATCGTCATGGATGACACGACCTGCATGGTACGCGCCCTCGAACGCATCTCGCATTTCTATTACGAAGAGTCATGCGGCCAATGCACGCCCTGTCGCGAAGGTACGGGGTGGCTTGCGCGGGTGCTGCACCGCATAGAGCATGGCGAGGGGCGCATGCAGGACTTGGATCTCTTGACGGATATGGCAAAGAAGATGGAGGGACGGACCATCTGTGCCTTGGGGGACGCGGCGGCGCTGCCAGTCATAAGTTTCATAAAGAACTTCCGGGAAGAGTTCGAGGCCCACATTGAGCGCGGCTGCTGTCCGATGGCGGCGGCCGCGTGAAGGGCCGGGAGACGACGATGCTGCATATCGAGATCGATGGCAAACAGCTCGCGGTGGAAGAAGGCGCCATGGTGATCGAGGCCGCTGACGCGGCTGGGATCTATATCCCGCGGTTTTGCTATCACAAGCACCTGTCGGTTGCCGCCAATTGCCGCATGTGTCTCGTGGACGTGGAACGTGTTGCAAAGCCGGTGCCGGCTTGCGCCACGCCCGTGACCGAAGGCATGAAGGTCTCGACGCGCTCGGAGAAGACCCGGACGGCGCAGAAGGGCGTGATGGAGTTTCTGCTCATAAACCACCCTCTCGATTGCCCGATCTGCGATCAGGGTGGGGAATGCGATCTGCAGGATTTGGCGGTGGGCTATGGGCGCGACATTTCGCGCTTCACCGAGGCCAAGCGGATCGTCAAGGATCAAGACATAGGGCCCTTGATATCGACCGAAATGACGCGCTGCATCCATTGCACGCGCTGCGTGCGTTTCGGTCAGGAGATCGGCGGCATCATGGAGTTGGGCGCGACCGGCCGTGGCGAGCACATGCGCATCGGCACCTACGTCGAGGCCACTGTCGACTCGGAGCTCTCCGGCAATATGATTGATCTTTGCCCGGTAGGGGCCTTGACCTCAAAGCCGTTTCGCTACACGGCGCGCTCCTGGGAGCTTGTGGCCAAACCCTCGGTGAGCCCGCACGATTGCGTAGGGGCCAATATCCTGATCGAGACGCGTCGTAACAAGGTGATGCGCGTGCTGCCACGCGAGAACGAGGCGCTGAACGAGACCTGGATCTCGGACCGCGACCGTTTCAGCTACACGGCGCTGGATGCCGAGACGCGGCTTTCGGTCCCGCTCGTCAGGGATGGGGACAGCTGGCGCGAGGTTGATTGGGATGTGGCGCTCGAGACGGCCGCTCAGGGGCTGCGGGACGTGATAGCACAGGACGGCCCGGCGGCGCTTGCGGGTCTCGCATCCGCACAGGCGACCGTCGAGGAAGGTTATCTCCTGCAGCGTCTTGTGCGTGGCCTTGGGTCCGACAATGTCGACCATAGGTTGCGGGAGGGGGATTTCCGCGACGATGCGGGCGCCCCGGCCTACCCCACGCTTGGCGTCGAAATCGCCGAGCTTGAGCGTCTGGACGCCGTGATCCTCATTGGCAGCAATATCCGCAAGGAACAGCCCCTGCTTGCTCATAGGTTGCGTAAGGCTTTCCTCGACGGCGCCAAGATCGCGGCCATCAATCCCATGGATTTTGCTTTTACCTTTGATCTGGCGGACAAGACCGTAGTGGCCCCGAGCAAGCTCCCGGAAGCGGTCGGAAGATTGCTTGTCGCGGTAGCGGCTTGTACCGGGACCGCTTTGCCACCCGAGGTGGCGGCGTGGACGAAGGGTCTGTCCGCCGGTGAGGCCGAGACCCGGACGGCCGCGTGGCTGTGCGTGGCCGAACGCCCGGCGATCCTGCTGGGGGCGCTTGCCGACTCCCATCCGCAGGCGGCCGTGCTGCGGTCACTCGCCGCGGTCTTGGGCGAGATCGCAGGGGCTACAGTGGGCCGTATGCCGCCCGGCAATTCCGCGGGCCTGTGGCTTGCGGGGGTGGTCCCGCATCGCGAGGCGCTGGGCGGTGCGCGCAAGAGTGGCGGACGTCCGGCGCAGGCGATGTGGGATGGCAGTCAGAAGGGCTTCCTGCTGGTTGATGCCGAGCCCGTGATCGATAGCGTGGATGGCGGCCGCGCGCGCGCGGCCTTGCGTGAGGCCCGATTCGTGGTGGCCTTGTCGGCATTTCGTTCCGAGGCGCTGGATTACGCCCAGGTCATCCTGCCCATGGCGCCGTTCACCGAGACCGATGGCTCCTGCGTGAACGGCGAGGGGCGTTGGCAGACGTTTGAGGCGGCCGTGACGCCGCGCGGCGAAGCCCGTCCGGCCTGGAAAATCCTACGGGTACTGGCCGAGAAGTGCGGGGTGTCGGGGCTTGCCTACGATTCCACCGCGGCCATTCGTGAGGCGGTCGGCGATCTATCGGCGGCCTCTCTCCGCGACCAGCCCATGACGCTTGCTGGTCGCGAGTCGCTGGAGCCCAGCCTGGAGCGCATCGCGGAGGTGGCCCTGGAACGCATCGCGGAGGTAGGCCTGTATGACTCGGACAGTCTCGTGCGCCGTTCCGAAGTCCTGCACCAGACAGCCGACCGGGGGCAGCCGATTTTGCGCCTGAACGAGGGGCAGGCCTTGCGGCTCGAGCTTTCCGCGGGCAATACGGTACGGGTGGTGATGGGGGACGCAGACGCGGTCCTCGAGGTCGCGATCGATAACCGAGTCCCGGATGGGGCCGCCTACGTCGCGGCCGCCATAGAGGAGACTGCGCGCTTGCCGTGGTCCGGGACCCTGAGCGTGAGGCGGATTTGACGCATGGGCGAGTTAACGGCGCTATGGAGCACCCTGCCGGCCTGGTCGCAGCTTTTGCTGTGGGACTTGATCAAGATCGTGGCGATCGTGATCCCGCTTATGTTGAGTGTGGCGTATCTGACCTTCGCCGAGCGCAAGGTCATAGGGTACATGCAGGTGCGCATCGGCCCGAACCGGGTGGGCCCGCGGGGATGGCTGCAGCCTATCGCCGACGGCGTGAAGCTCCTCCTGAAGGAGATCATCGTGCCGTCAGGGGCCAACAAGGCCTTATTCATTGCGGCGCCGGTTTTGGCGCTTCTGCCGGCGCTCGTGGCTTGGGCGGTCGTGCCATTCACCAACACCTTGGTGCTCGCCAACGTCAACGCGGGCCTCTTGTTCGTGCTCGCGGTGACATCCATGGGGGTCTACGGAGTGGTTATCGCCGGCTGGGCCTCAAACTCCAAGTACGCCTTCCTAGGCAGTCTGCGATCGGCGGCCCAGATCGTCGCCTATGAGATCGCCATGGGCTTCGCCCTTGTGGGCGTGCTCATGGCGGCCGGCACCCTGAACCTTCGCCAGATCGCGCTGGACCAGGCCGGTGGGTTCTGGCATTGGCTTTTCCTACCGCTCTTCCCGCTCTTTCTCGTCTATTTCATTGCCGGTGTGGCGGAAACCAATCGCGCGCCCTTCGACGTCGCCGAAGGTGAATCGGAGATCGTGGCCGGATTCCATGTCGAATACTCAGGCATGACGTTCGCGCTCTTTTTCCTGGCCGAATATGCGAATATGATCCTTCTTTCGGCCCTGACGGCGATCTTGTTCCTGGGCGGCTGGTTACCTCCTTTCGATTTCGCGCCCTTCACCTGGGTGCCGCCCCTCGGGTGGTTTCTGCTCAAGGTCTCGGTGATTCTGTTTCTGTACCTGTGGTTGCGTGCGACTTTTCCGCGCTATCGCTACGACCAGATCATGCGGCTTGGATGGAAGGTGCTGATCCCGGTGACCCTGGTCTGGATCGGGTTCATGGGCTTTGTGATTTTTTTCACGCCGTGGGCTTTCTTGTTTTACCGTTAGCGAGGGTTCCTGATGAAAGCGATACGGAAATACTTGCATAGCTTTCTGCTCATCGAGCTTCTGCAGGGGCTCGCGCTCACGGGCAAGCATTTCTTCGCGCGTAAGATCACGGTGCAATATCCGGATGAGCGTACGCCGCAGTCGCCGCGCTTTCGTGGACTGCACGCCTTGCGGCGCTACCCCAATGGTGAGGAGCGGTGCATCGCTTGCAAACTCTGCGAGGCGGTGTGCCCGGCGCTTGCCATCACGATCGAGTCCGAGCAGCGTGACGATGGCACGCGGCGCACGACACGCTACGACATCGACCTCACGAAGTGCATATTCTGTGGGTTTTGCGAGGAGTCGTGCCCCGTGGATTCGATCGTGGAGACGCGCGTGTTTGATTACCATGGCGAAAGACGGGGGGATCTCGTTTACACGAAGTCGATGCTGCTTGCCATAGGCGACAAATACGAAAAAGAGATCGCGGCCGATCGCGCCGCCGATGCGCGATACCGATAGGGGCGGGGGACCATGACGTTCGAAGACGCGATCTTCTACTTTTTTGCGGCGGTATTGCTGGGTTCGGCCGCCATGGTCGTTACCATCCGTAACCCCGTGAAGTCGGCGCTATTCCTGGTGCTGGCCTTCGTCAGCGCCGCCTGCCTTTGGATGCTCTTGAAGGCCGAATTCCTCGCGATCGTCCTCGTACTTGTCTACGTCGGGGCGGTCATGGTGCTGTTTTTGTTCGTGGTGATGATGATCGACGTGAATCTGGCGGTCTTGAGGCAGGGGTTCGCCGATTATCTCCCGGTGGGCGGGCTTGTCGCGGTCCTCATGGTCGCGGAGATCGCGCTCGCAGTGGGTCCCAAACAATTCGCCGCGGGCCGCATCGCGCACGCCGCCGCCCATGTCGCGCATCCCCATTACAGCAATACGCGCGCGCTCGGCCTGCTTTTGTACACCACTTACGTTTATCCGTTCGAGATCGCCGCGGTCATTCTGCTGGTGGCCATCATCGCCGCCATTGCGCTGACCATGCGTCGGCGCCCGGATACTAAGTATCAAGATCCGGCCCGACAGGTCGAAGTGCGGGCCCAGGATCGGATGCGAATCGTTAAGATGCGGACGGAGCCCAAGGCTTGACGCCGTACATTCTAATAAATGGGGAGAGAGGTCTGTGGTTTCATTGTCGCAGTATCTGATCTTGGCGGCGGCGCTCTTTGCGATCGGCGTCGTCGGTATATTTCTTAACCGCAAGAACCTCGTGGTGTTGTTGATGGCGATCGAGCTCATTTTGCTCGCCGTTAACCTGAATTTCGTGGCCTTCTCGCACTACCTTTGGGGGATGTCAGGACAGGTCTTCGTCTTCTTCATCCTGACGGTTGCCGCCGCCGAGTCGGCCATTGGTCTGGCTATCCTCATTGTCTTGTTCCGTAATCGTCGCACGATCAACGTCGACGATTTCGATACCTTGAAGGGCTAGCGCCATGGTCTCCGCGCTTTCGCTATATGGGGCGATCCCCTTGGTGTGCCTAGCCGGCGCCTTGATCGCGGGGATTTTCGGCCGGGCTTTGGAGCCCGCGTGGTCGCACCGCGTCACCATCCTAGGCGTTGCGGTGGCCTTTGCCTTGTCGGCGGGATATGCCTTGCCACAGGTGATGTCCGGGCACGACCTTGACGCGACCGTCTATACATGGGGCTATGCCGGCCGCCTTCCACTGGTCGTGGGGTTTCTGATCGACCCGCTCACGGCCCTCATGATGGTGGTGGTCACCTTCGTCTCACTCATGGTGCACATCTACACTATCGGCTATATGCGCGGTGACCCGGGTTATCAGCGTTTCTTCAGCTATATATCGCTTTTCACGTTCGCCATGCTGATGCTGGTCATGGCCAACAACTTCATGCAGCTATTCTTCGGTTGGGAAGGCGTGGGGCTCGTCTCCTACCTCTTGATCGGTTTTTGGTTCACGCGGGAGTCGGCGATCTTTGCGAGCCTCAAGGCCTTTCTCGTCAATCGGCTGGGTGACTTCGGCTTCATTCTCGGCATCGCCGCGATCTACACGGTGTTCCATAGCCTGGATTACGCGACGGTGTTTGCGCAGGCGCCCGCGGCCATCCATGCCAAGCTGTGGCTCAGCAATCACGATTCCTGGAGTATGCTGACCGTCATCTGCGTACTCCTGTTCATCGGCGCCATGGGGAAGTCGGCGCAGATGCCGCTCCATGTCTGGCTGCCCGACTCCATGGAGGGCCCCACGCCGATATCGGCCCTCATACACGCGGCCACCATGGTTACGGCCGGCATCTTTATGGTCGCGCGGATGTCCCCGCTTTTTGAACTATCCCCCGTGGCGCGGGATGTGGTGCTGTTGGTGGGGGCGTCGACCGCCTTTTTCATGGCCTTGCTTGGCATGGTCCAGACCGATATCAAGCGTGTCATCGCCTATTCGACGCTTTCCCAGTTGGGTTACATGACTGCGGCGCTCGGCGCGTCGGCCTACGCGGTGGCGATTTTCCATCTCGTGACGCACGCGTTTTTCAAGGCCTTGCTGTTCCTTGCAGCGGGGTCGGTCATTATTGCGCTGCATCATGAGCAGGACCTACGCAAAATGGGCGGCCTGCGGCGCTACATGCCCATCACCTTCGCCGCCACCTGGGTCGGCTCTCTGGCGCTGGCCGGCATCCCGCCCTTCGCAGGTTTCTTCTCCAAGGATGCGGTCATAGACGCGGTGGCGCGTTCGACGCTTCCGGGCGCCGACTACGCCTTTGCGGCGGTCCTCGCAGGCGTGTTTGTGACGGCGTTCTACACCTTCCGCATGCTGTTCCTGGCCTTTTATGGGGAGCCGCGCATGGATGCCCACGCCCGTCACCATCTGCGCGAGTCGCCGTGGGTCGTGACAGTGCCGCTTATAGTGCTCGCCATCCCCTCCGCTTTGGCTGGCATCGTGCTCATGAGACCGCTGCTCTTTGGGCATTTTTTCCGTGGCTCCCTGTATGTGCGGCCCGCGGATAATCCCTTGCTGCGCATGGCCCCCCACTATCATGGGGTGTGGGCCTTCATTGCGGCGGCCTTCGTGTCACCGCCCCTGTACCTGGCGCTCGCGGGCATCGCGACCGCTTGGTACATGTATATCCTAAGACCCGAATTGCCCGCGCAGCTGGCGCGGCGCCTGCATATCCTCTACGCCATCCTGCGCGCCAAGTACGGGTTCGATGAGGTCTATGAACAAGGCGCCACGCGCGCCGCGCGCGCCGTGGGCCGGTTTCTTTGGCGCGTAGGCGACGTGCAGATCATAGACGGCACCATGGTGAACGGCACCGCGCGTCTCATTGGGCGCATCGCGGCCTGGGGGCGGCGCCTCCAGTCCGGTTATATCTATCATTACGCGTTTGCGGTCATTCTGGGCCTCTTCGTGTTAATGACGTTCTTCTTGCATCACGGATAAGGCCTGTCATGATCGACGTCTACCGACACATAGCCCTGAGTATCGCGATCTGGCTACCTATCGCCACAGGCCTGGTCATCCTAGCCCTGGGCGGTCGTGCGCCCAGTCTCGTGCGGCCCTTGGGGGCGGCGGGCGCGGGGATCACCTTCCTTGCCACCGTGCCGCTCTGGGGGCTCTTTCATGCCCATTCGTTTGCCATGCAATTTGGCGAGCACATACCGTGGATACCCGCTTTCCATATCAACTACGCGTTAGGTCTAGACGGTATATCGTTGCCCCTCGTGATGCTCACAAGCTTCATAGGTGTCGTCGTCGTTATCGCCGCGGGGCCTGCGGTCAAGGAGCGCGTGGCGGAATACTTCGCCGCCTTTCTCATCATGGAAGGGCTCATGATCGGCGTCTTCTGCGCGCTCGATGCCATGCTCTTCTATGTCTTTTGGGAGGCCATGCTGATTCCGATGTTTTTGATCATCGGCATCTGGGGTGGGCCAAATCGCGTGTACGCGACCATCAAGTTCTTCTTGTATACCTTTCTCGGATCAGTGCTCATGCTGATCGCCCTTTTGTACCTGCATTTCGAGGCGGGCGAGACCTTCAATATCGCGTCCTTCTATCATCTGCCACTTGGAAACACCCCACAAATCCTGATATTTCTGGCCTTCCTGATTGCCTTCGCGGTCAAGATTCCGATGTGGCCTGTGCATACATGGTTGCCCGACGCCCATGTCGAGGCTCCCACTGGGGGGTCCGTGGTTCTGGCCGCCATCATGCTGAAGATGGGTGCCTACGGATTCGTGCGGTTCAGTCTGCCCATCGTGCCTGAGGCAAGCCACGAGCTCGCGGGCCTCATGATCACCCTGTCGCTGATCGCGATCGTCTACATAGGTCTGGTCGCGCTCGTGCAGGACGACATGAAGAAGCTCATCGCCTATTCGTCCATCGCGCACATGGGGTTCGTTACCCTGGGCATCTTCCTCTTCCAGAACATCGCCATGGAAGGGGCGTTGGTACAGATGATTTCGCACGGCTTCGTGTCAGCGGGCCTGTTTTTGTGCGTAGGCGTCCTCTATGACCGCCTCCATTCGCGCGCCATCCATGATTACGGGGGTGTCGCAAACCGCATGCCGATCTTCGCGGCCTTTATGATGCTCTTTGCCATGGCCAATGCCGGACTGCCCGGAACCTCGGGTTTCGTCGGGGAATTGTTCGTTATCCTCGGCGCCTTCAAGGCGGATTTCTGGTACGCGGTATTGGCGGCCACCACGCTTATATCGGGCGCCGCCTATACGCTTTGGATGTATAAGCGGGTGATCTTTGGCGCGGTCACGAAGCCTGCCGTCGCAGGTCTTTCGGACGTGACAGGTCGCGAACTCACGTTCCTCGCCGTGTTAGGCGTCGCCGTCTTGTTTTTGGGTCTATGGCCGGCGCCTCTGCTGCATGTGATGGCGGCGTCGGTGCATCATCTTTTATTGCGCCCGGGCGTACAGCTCGGCGGCGCGACTCCCTAGGGTGGCACCATGGCGTATATAACACCGGTCTTGCCGGAAATCATCGTTTTGACCATGGCCTGCGTGATCTTGCTTGCGGACCTCTTCTGGAGGCGACGATTCAAGGGCTTGATGTATTGGGTGTCGCAGGCAACGCTCATAGGCGCGGGCTTCGCGGCCTACCACATGCTGGGTGATGCGCCCACCGTCATTTTCCATGGCATGGTGGTGGGCGATCGCTTGAGCGCCATTTTCCAGATCGCCATCTTCATGCTGACGATCGGCGTGCTCGCCTATTCACGCACCTATATCGCCGAGCGGGGGGTGTTCCGCAGCGAATATTTCGTGCTCGCGCTTACAGGTGTCGTCGGGATGTGCGTCATGGTGAGCGCGGCGCATTTCTTGTCGCTTTATCTCGGGCTCGAGCTTTTGTCGTTGAGCCTCTATGCGCTCATCGCCATGCAGCGAGACTCCATTGGCGCGACCGAGGCGGCCATGAAGTACTTTGTGCTGGGCGCGCTGGCATCAGGTCTGTTGCTCTATGGCATGTCTATGCTCTACGGGGCGACCGGCAGCCTGCGCATCACGCAGGTGGCCAGTGCGCTTGCCGCGCTGCCGCCTCATAATCTGGTGGCGACGCTGGGGCTCGTTTTCGTGCTCTCGGCGCTCGCCTTCAAGCTCGGGGCGGTACCCTTTCACATGTGGATACCGGATGTTTATGAAGGGGCGCCGACTGCGGTGACTTTGTATGTGAGCACGGCACCCAAGGTGGCCGCGTTCGCGCTCTTCTTGCGTCTCTTGGTGGAGGGCCTCCATGGCCTGTCCGGGGCGTGGCAGGAGATGCTCGTCATGCTCGCGGTGCTCTCCATGGGGGTTGGCAACGTTGTCGCCATCGCGCAAACCAATATGAAACGCATGCTCGCCTACTCGGCCATCGCTCACATGGGTTTCTTGTTGATGGGGATCTTGAGCGCGCGTGTCGGCGGCTATGCCGACGCCCTGTTCTACGCCCTCGTCTATGCCTTCATGAGCCTCGGTGCCTTCGGCATCATTATCCTGCTCTCGCGCAAGGGCTTCGAGGCCGAGCGATTGGAGGATCTGCGTGGTCTCCATCAGCGCAGCCCTTGGTACGCTTGGATGATGTTGTTGTTTATGTTCTCGATGGCGGGCATCCCGCCGACCATCGGCTTCTATGCCAAGCTCGCCGTGATCCAGGCGGCAGTGAGCGCTGGCTTCTACGGACTTGCCGTGATCGCGGTGCTGTTCTCGGTGATAGGCGCCTTCTATTACCTGCGCATCGTGAAGCTCATGTTCTTTGACGCGCCCGTAGACTCCGCCCCGCTGCGCAAGGCAGGCGACCTCCGATGGCTCTTGAGCGCCAATGGCGTGGCCATGTTGTTGGCAGCGCCGTGGGCTGGGACGCTCATTGCCATCTGCCGCGCTGCGGTACGCGGCCTGCCCTAGCTGCGCCCGCTGACGTGGGGGTTGTGTGAGGCCTCCAGGGGGGGCAGCGCAGGGCCGCCTGGTCTGGGCGGCTGCCATCTTCGCTCCCAGGCGCTGATGTCCCGCGGGCGCGTTTTTCGCGCCCCACGGCCCAAGTCGTCCTTAGGTGTCATCCAGGGGTCACGAAGCGCCTGTATGCTCTCCACGCCCGACCCATTTCGAGTCGCGGTAACCCCCTTTGAAGGAGATTAGCTTGTGATAAAGAGATTGAAGAAGGCGACCGCGCTCGTCTGTCTGGCCGCCATGCTCGCGCCCTATGCCGCTTCGGCCGAGACCCGTATCCAGTCGGACATCGCCTATAGGCGCGAATTGATGGCAGCCATGCAATGGAACCTCGTGCGCATCGCTCAGACGCTTCGGCATCAACGGCCATACGATCCGGCGCGCTTGGCGGCCGAGGGGCAAGCGCTCGCCTCGCTCGCCTCGCTTCCTTGGGTGGCGTTCGTCCCGGGATCCGATCGCGGGGCGACTAAGGCCAGTGTGCGGATTTGGCGCGAGCCGCGCGCTTTTGGGGCGGCCGTGACGCGTTTCGAGGCGCTCGCACGGACCCTGGCCCAGGCCACCTCGCAGGGCCCGCTTACACGCGCGGCGCGTCCGCTCGAACGCGTTGCGGGTTCGTGCCGATCCTGTCACCACCGCTTCATTCGTTGACCGTCGCGGGTTCCGGGCGCCGCACTTAGGTCGGGCGTCCGGACCTAGATCTGCAGGATGAGCCAGGTGCCAAGCCCGGAGAGCGCCAGTGCAATCAGGCCGACCCAGGGTCGCGCGAAGGTTAGGTGCGGCGCGTCGGCCGGCGTATGCGTCGATGCCCGTCCGGTGATCATGGGCCGCACGAGATCGTGACCACCGATTACCTTATGCAGGACCACGGCGGTCACGTGGGTGGCGATGAGCGCAAGGATGATGTCGAAATTGAGCTTGTGAATATGGGTCAGGAAGTCGCCTGTGTTCGAGCCCACCAGGCCGTTCAAAGGCCCCGATGTCAGGACATCGTCGGTTGCGAATAGCCCGGTGCCGGTCTGGACCAATAGCGCCACCAGGAAGCCCGCCACCGCCCACCCCCCGAGGGGGTTGTGCCCGTAGGTCGGCTTCACGCCGGAGCGCCACGATTTTATGTATGCCCAAGTCCGCCGAGGCGAGCATAGAAAGTGCGAGAAGCGCGCGGTCCGGCTTCCCACGAAACCCCATATCAGTCGAAAAAAGAGCAGCGTAAGTATCGCGTATCCACCCCACATGTGATAGCGGAGGAAGCCGTGCCCCAGATGGGCCGACGCCCACTCCCAGCCCACTAGGATCGCCAAGGTCCAATGGAATGCCCGCGTTGGGATGTCCCAAATCCGCGGCCGGTCTTGACTGCCAAGCCGGGGGCCCACCTGCGCTTCACGTTTCATATAAGATTCAACCTCTCCTTCACGCCAGATTCTCATAAGACCACCATATAGATAATATCGACATTACGACGAAGGCCGCAATGCTATCAGGTTTATTAATCTGGAACGAGGGTGTTGGCTGCCGCTCGCATGTCGCTCGCCCATTGTAAGAATTCCGTCACGAATCGCCGACCGTAATGTCACATGAGTACGGCAGATTAGCGCCATAAAAGTTCCCGCAACCCAAAAAAACAGTGGAGGTAACCTGCATCATGTCGTCCTGCAAACGCTATTCATCGGCGGCGCCTGTCCGTCTGTCCGTCGTCACATCCATGGTCCTCTGTGCGCTTGCGGCAGGGACATCTCCCGTTTTCGCTCATGACAAATCGGTCGTCAACGTGGGCACGGTAAACGCGCAAAGCGCCAAAAAGGCCTTGAAGGCGACTAGCACAAAGTTCACAAAGCGCCACGTCTTCAAGTCGACGCAGACGGTGCGCGTCATTGGTAAGCGGCAACTTAGGGCGATCGGACCGGTAGCGGGGTCCGCTCAGGCCTTGGCGATGGCACCTGGTATCGCGGTGCGCGGCTACGGCGGTATCAGCGGAACGGCGCGCTATGAGATTGCCATGCGCGGCGTCAAGGTCGGTTGGTCCAGCGTGAACGGCGACGTCGAGCGCAATGGCATTACGGCGCTTTTTGACGGCGTCCCCATGAACAACCTCATATCGCACAACGGTGGCTGGGACTCGAATGAGGTCCCGATCATGCAGCTTATCTCCGGGGTCAATGTCATCTATGGGCCGGGCAATCCGGCGACCCGTTGGTTCGATAGCGTGGGCGGGACCGTGAACTTCGTGCCCGTGCAGCCGACCGTGAAGGCCGGCGGAAGCCTCGGTCTCACCTACGGCAGCGACCAGACGGAGGGTGCAGATCTTATCGCCGATACCGGCACGCATGACGGTTGGTCGACCGTGGTAGCCGGCGGCTTTGTGCGCGACAATACCTTTCGCACCGGTTCGTTTTCGGCCCCAAGCCGTTCTTCGGCGCTTTTCGCGAAGACTGTGAAGACCTTCAGCAATGGATCGTTCAGTGTCGGTGGCTATGCAGACGACACCACGGAGTTTCGCCCGAACTTCATCCCGGTGGCGCCGATCACAGCCGGAGCAAATGGCGGTGCTGTCACCGTGGATGGAACGGCCAACACGCCGCTCTATAGCCAATCTACGACGGGATTTTACTCGTCACTGCCCGAGTCGGTGTGGTTCAAGCAAATTGTGGTACGCGACCGCATGCTGTATTCGCAATTGCGGCTTGATCTCGCGCCGCATCTCACCCTCCATGACATGGTTTGGTACCGCCACGGTCATCGCGTGCACTGGCGTGTGGACAACTACAATTACAACGGCGCCCCCCCGGGGACCGTGAACTCCGAGTACTACAACCCGCGGTCTGATACCTACGGTAACCGTTTGGCCTTCGACTGGAATCTACCTATGAACCGGGTCGAGTTCGGCGGTTCATGGATCAACCAGACGTATTCGACTCCCTATACGGGCTATAACGAGACCTACGGGACGAGCCCGTCGAATCCCGTGCAGTACAATAACGATACGCTCACCAACACCTATCTCACGGCTTTCGCTCAGGACGCGATTACACCGATCAAGGCCTTGACGATCACCCCGGGTGTGGCGGCTGTCGATTTCCAGACGCAATTCTTCAATAACGGCGCAAGCGCGACGCCGCCCGGGGCGACCAATCAGACGGTGGCACCGAGCGACAGCAAGGTCTTCACCCGGGTCGAGCCGTCTCTTGGGGTGGTCTTCCTGCTTGCGCCCCACTGGTCTCTCTACGGTAACGCCGCGGAGACTTATCAGAACCCGGGGGACAACGCCTTTGGTGCCTATAGCGGAAGCAATGCCATCAATCTCGGCAGCCTGAAGCCCGTGAAGAGCGTCGACTTTGAGCTCGGGACGCGGCTTCTCATCCGCCGCGCCGGCATCCTGCGTCATTTTGTGATGAATGCGGATGTCTACCAGGACCGGTTGAGCAACGAGACATTGGCCACTTATATCTCAACGGGTGGGAACTTTGCGACTACGGAATTCGCTACGGCAAGCGCCACCTACAAGGGCCTGAACCTGAGCGTGCAAGATAGCCCGACTTGGCACTGGCACGTGTTTGGCTCCGCCTCGTTTGCGCACGCGCATTTCGATTCGTATGTGCCAAGCGGCAGCAACACGAACTATGGCGGCTATCCGGTCTCGTACAGCCCGAACATCACTGCCTCCATGGGTCTGGATTACCGGGTGGCCTTGGGGAGCTACCTGATATCGCCGGGCGTGTCCGATCAGTATACGGGTAGCCAATATCTGTTCAACAACGTGGTCAATGCGCCCACGAACAACGTCAAGATGCCGGCCTACAACATCGTCAACACACAGGTGGCGATCAAGGCCGGGACCGGACTTGCCGGGCTGTCCTCGGTGACTCTGACGGTGGGCGTGACCAATCTCTTCAATAAGCGCTACAACCCGATCGAGTACATCACGAGCGGGGGCTACTTCGGTGGCAATAGCGCAGGCGCGGTGCTCGCCGATCCTGGGGCGCCCCGGCAGTACTTCATCAATGTGAACGCGCGCTTCTAACGCGTCTCCCGGCTCCTCACCTTGAAGGCCTTAAGGGCAAGCCTTAAGGCCTTCTTTTTTATGGGAAGTGGACCCCGGGGCAGGGAGAATATAGTAGGCCATGGGCGAGAGGCTCCCCCCGCGGCCCGGGCGCAGTGAGGCATGGTCATAGTGTCGTCGCCCTCATGCCTTGCATCATTATACTGCTCGAGTGGCCGAACGCCGGCAGGGAGAGGCTGCAGTGCCCGCACATGTCGTGACCCTTGCGGTGATCCTGGAGCGTACGCGGGCCGTGTTGGCTTTGAGCGCAGCGCTGGCTGTAGCGGCAACGCCATGGCGCCGTTGCGGGCGCGCGTTCGGGCCAAGTCTGGCCTGAACAAGTCCATCATCGACCAGGGCTGGGCCGATCTTCGCCAGCAATGGGAGTACAAGCAGGCCTGGCGCGGAGGCGAGGTTCTTGTGGTACCGCCTCACCATACCAGTCAGACCTACCCATCGTGTCGCCATGTCTCAGCCGGGAATCGCCGCGCTCAAGCTCGGTTTGTCTGTGTGGCATGCGGTTATGAGAATAACGCCGATATGATCGGTGCGATCGCTATTTTAGCGCGAGGACATCGCTTGTTAGCCTGCGGAGAGAAGGTCCCGTTAGACCGCTCGATGAAACAGGAACCCACCGAAGCGACTCAGGCGCAAGCCGCCTGAGCGCTGTAGGAATCCCCTTCCTCATTGTGGGCCGTATGGCCCATTCCGCGTGAGCGGCGATCGTGAGGTCGAGGGAGGGGGGGATGTCAAGCAGCAAAGCGATGTCGGCACTATCCGACGAGGGGGGGTTGATCGCAGCTTGTGCTGGGGCGACCTCATGCCGTCTTGAGGGACCCGCCCTAATGCGCTTCTCGAAGCTTCCCCGTGGCGGGTGGACTATTGCGCGCGAGAAATGGCGTGGGCGCTTTCACGGCCATACGCATGATTGCG
The DNA here is from genome assembly GCF_054609335.1 of Acidiferrobacter sp. Lineage (NCBI taxonomy): Bacteria > Pseudomonadati > Pseudomonadota > Gammaproteobacteria > Acidiferrobacterales > Acidiferrobacteraceae > Acidiferrobacter > Acidiferrobacter sp. The sequence goes on from NZ_JBTRWP010000001.1 coordinate 72,842, forward strand.
GATACGCGGTTGCGCGCATGGAATCCGAAGACGCTTGAATAATCCCCAGGATCATCGGAGGCCCTGCGGCGTGTCTTGATACCATGCGGAACGAAGTCTGGGTGTGTCGCGAGACTGACTGGGGTGGCGCAGCTGCGCTATCGGGCGCCATGCCAGAGAGGTTTGAGTAGGCTATCGACTCGGGGCCCAGCGTCTGCGAGTGCGCATTTTCCCGCGCACGATGGACCGACCATCCGGGCCCGTGCCAGAGACGCCCGGCGCAGGAGCGCGTCCCGGAGGGTCTCCCGAAACCATCGCTTTCGGTCTCTGTACTGAATAATGTTGGTAGCGGGGGTAGGATTTGAACCTACGACCTTCGGGTTATGAGCCCGACGAGCTGCCAGACTGCTCCACCCCGCACCGAAGGGCGCAGAGTCTACCATGTTCCAGGACAATGGCAAGCGTTTGGCCGCGCTCATTGAAGTTTTCGACGGAAGGCTTATAATCCGGCTTTATCTCGTAACAGGTTGTTTGGCGGAAGTGGGCGTATGCCCACTTTTGCGTTTATGGTCATGGAGAAACGAATTCAGGCAGATCGGCTGCGGGCCCTGGTAGAGCCCGCCGTGGCGCACCTCGGTTTCGAGGTGGTCGACATCGAGTTCATAAGCGGGCAAAAAGTCCTGCGCATCTATATCGACGGGCCGCAGGGCGTCGTGGTCGATGATTGTGCGCGGGTGAGCCGTCAGGTGAGCGCACTCTTTGATGTCGAAGACCCGATTCCGGGCCAGTACACGCTCGAGATCTCATCGCCCGGCCTCGACCGGCCGCTTGCCCGCCGAGGGGATTTCGAACGGTTTGCGGGATCTTTGATCAAAGTTAAGACCGTGGCGCCGGTGGACGGGCGTCGCAACTTTCAAGGGCGCTTGATCGGCCTGGTAGGCGAGAATGTGGTCTTGGAAGCGGACGAAACGCGTTATGATCTCGCGTTCGACAATATCGAGAAGGCGAGACTTGTGCCCGAACTCTGAGGGCGGCTGGAGGCAGTGATGGCGAACGAAATTCTGATGGTGGTTGAGGCCGTATCGCGGGAAAAGAACGTCGACCGGGAGATTATTTTCGGGGCGCTCGAGGCCGCGCTCGCGACGGCGACCCGCAAGCGCCACAAGGAGGATATCGACGCCCGCGTCCAGATCCACCGAAAGACCGGAGACTACGACACCTTCCGGCGCTGGCTGGTCGTGCCCGACGAACAGGAAACGCTTGAGTTTCCCGGGCGCGAGCTGCGGCTTTCGGCAGCCTGCGAGCGCAGTCCGGATATCCAGGTCGGCGAGTATGTCGAAGAGCCGATCGAGGCCGCGGATTTTGGGCGCATCGCCGCCCAGGCCGCCAAACAGGTCATCGTCCAAAAAGTGCGCGAGGCTGAGCGCGAGCAGATCGTGAATCAGTTCAAGGGCCGTCAGGGCGAGCTTGTCACGGGGGTCGTGAAACGCTTGGAGCGCGGCGACGCGATCATAGAGTTGGGTGCAGCCGAGGCCTTGCTCTCAAAGTCTACGATGATTCCGCGGGAAGGGTTGCGCCCGGGAGACCGGGTGCGCGCCTATCTGGAGGATGTGCATTCGGCGCCACGCGGGCCGCAGCTGTTCTTGAGCCGTACGAGCCCTCAGCTTCTGGTGGAGCTCTTTAAGCTCGAGGTGCCGGAGGCGGGTGAAGGCCTCATCGAAATCCACGGCGCAGCCCGCGATCCGGGGCTGCGCGCCAAGATCGCAGTGAATTCCAAGGATCCGCGCATAGATCCCATAGGGGCATGCGTTGGCATGCGCGGCTCGCGTGTCCAGAGCGTCTCCAATGAACTGGGGGGCGAGCGGGTCGATATCATCCAATGGTCGCCGGACCCCGCCCAATTCGTCATCAACGCACTGGCACCGGCGGAAGTGCAGTCGATTGTGGTCGACGAGGAACTGCATAGCATGGACGTCATCGTCGACGAGTCACAGCTGTCCCAGGTGATCGGACGCGGCGGCCAGAACGTGAGGCTTGCCTCTGAACTTACGGGGTGGGAGCTCAATGTGATGACCGAGGAGACCGCCTCGGCGCGTGGTGAAACCGAGGCGATCAACGCCATCGAGATGTTCGTGGAGCAGCTAAAGATGGAGTCCGCGACAGCCGAGCTCCTCGTTCGCGAGGGCTTCATGACGCTTGACGAAGTCGCCTACGTGCCTAAGCAAGAGATGATGGCAGTCGAGGGCCTGAGTGAGGAGCAGATCGACGAGATCCGCGACCGAGCCCGCGATATTCTGCTTACCCGCGCCATAACGCTCGAGGAGAAGATCGATATGGCGGAGCCCGCTGAAGACCTCTTGGGGATGGCGGAGATGGACGAACACACCGCGCGACTCCTGGCGAGCCACGGGATTAAGACGATGGAAGAACTTGCCGACCAGTCGGTCGATGATTTGGCGGCGATCGAAGGGCTGGACGAGGAACGGGCTCGTACCCTCATTATGGCTGCTCGCGCACCCTGGTTTGCCGACCAGGGCCAGGGGGCCTGACGGACGTCATACGATGCCTGAAACCACAGTCAAAAGTTTCGCCGAACAGATAGGCGTAGGACCTGACAAACTGCTCCAGCAGCTTGTCGCCGCCGGGATTGCAGGCAAGAAGAGCAACGATCCCTTGAGCGACGACGAGAAGATGGCGCTTTTGAACTTTCTGCGCACTCACCACGGCGCCGGGGAACCGGAGGCCAAACGCATTACGCTGACACAGAAGTCGACCAGCAAAATCGTGCAGAATTCGCGATTTGGGCAGAGTCGCGCGGTGCAGGTCGAGGTGCGCAAGAAGCGGACCTTCGTGAAGCGGCCCGCGCCTGGCGAACCGGAGGCGGTGATGCCCGAGCCCGAGCTTGTGCCGGAGCCGGTCGTCGAGCGTCCGCTCGAGATCCCGGTGGAGGCGGCTGCAAGCCCATCACCGGCGGCGTCGGAACCGGCCCTGGTGGCAGCGCCTGCGCCCGTAGCCGAGACCGTATCGGAACCCGAGTCCGTGGCGCCCGCAGCCCCGGCGGCCGAGCCGGTTGCGGCGAAGGAGCCCGCCGCTGGCCGACATACGCGTAAGGAGACGCGACCCGAGCGTGGACGCAACGAGCGCCGCGAGCGGCCCTTACCCAAGGGGGCTGCGACCGATCGCAAGCATAAGACGCGTCCCGCGAGCCCTCCGCAGAGAGGAGGCTCGCAGGGGGGCAAGCGCGTGGTGACCAGCATGAGTGGTCAGCATGCCTTTGAGATGCCTACCGAGCGGGTCGTGCGTGACGTCTATCTGCCAGAGGCCATCAGCGTAGCCGAGCTTGCGCAGCAGATGTCGATCAAGGCGGTGGAGGCCATCAAGGTCTTGATGCAGCTTGGGATGATGGTCACGATCAACCAAGTGCTTGATCGCGAGACCGCCACCATCGTCGTTGAGGAACTCGGGCACGTCGCCCACGAGGCGCGCAGCCATGACCCGGAGGCGGCCCTGAAGACCGGTGAGCATGAGGGGGCGCTTGAGCCGCGTCCGCCGGTGGTGACGGTTATGGGTCACGTCGACCACGGCAAAACCTCTTTGCTCGACTATATCCGCAAGACCAAAGTGGCGAGCGGGGAGGCGGGCGGCATTACCCAGCATATCGGTGCCTATCACGTCGAGATGCCCAAGGGCATGCTGACTTTTCTTGATACGCCCGGCCATGAGGCGTTCACGGCCATGAGGGCGCGCGGCGCCAAGGTGACGGACATCGTCATTCTGGTGGTCGCAGCGGATGACGGGGTCATGCCGCAGACCGTCGAGGCCATCCACCATGCGCGTGAGGCCGGTGTGCCGATCGTCGTGGCGGTCAACAAGATCGACAAACCGCAAGCCGACATGGAACGTGTCAAGCAGGAGCTCGTGACCCACGAGGTGGTGCCGGAGGAGTGGGGCGGATCGGATATTTTCGTACCGGTATCGGCCAAGACCGGCAAGGGGATCGAGGATCTCTTGGATGCGGTATTGTTGCAGGCGGAGCTGCTGGAACTCAAGGCGGTGCGCAACACCATGGCGAGCGGCATCGTGATCGAGGCGCGGCTTGACAAGGGCCGTGGGCCAGTCGCAACCATATTGGTTCAGGAAGGCACCCTGCGTAAGGGTGACGTGATCCTGGCGGGGCGCGAGTCCGGAAGGGTTCGCGCCATGACCGATGAGATCGGTCGCTCCATAAAGGAGGCGGGACCGTCCATACCCGTGGAGGTCCAGGGCCTGTCGGGGGTTCCCAACGCCGGCGACGAGGTGACTGGGGTCGAGAACGAGCGCAAGGCGCGCGAGATCGCCCTCTTCCGCCAAGGCAAATACAAGGACGTGAAGCTTCAGCGTCAGCAGGCGTCCAAGCTGTCCAATATGTTCCAGCAGATGCAGGACGGCGACGTCAAGACTTTGACGCTGATCGTGAAGGCCGACGTACAGGGCTCGGTTGAGGCCTTGACGGATGCACTGGAGAAGCTTTCGACCGAAGAGGTGAAGGTGCGTGTCGTTCACGGCATGGTGGGTGGGATCAGCGAGTCCGACGTCAATCTCGCGGTCGCGTCGAATGCTGTCATCATCGGCTTCAACGTGCGTGCCGATACGGGCGCGCGGCGCCTGATCGATTCGGAGGGCGTGGACATCCATTACTACAACGTCATTTACGACGCGGTCAACGAGGTGAAGGCGGCCATGGCCGGCATGCTGAAACCGCAGTTCCGCGAGGAAGTCGTGGGGAATGCCGGGATCCGCGAGGTCTTTAAGACATCGAAGGCCGGCACCATTGCCGGTTGTCTGGTGACTGACGGGACCATCAAGCGGGGACGATTGGCGCGTCTGCTACGCGACAATGTGGTCATATATGACGGCGAGATCGAATCCCTGCGGCGCTTCCGTGATGACGTGTCGGAGGTCAAGGCCGGCACGGAGTGCGGCATGACCTTGAAGAACTATACAGACATCCGCGTGGGCGATCAGATCGAGGTCTACGAAAGGGTCGAGGTCGCACGAACCCTTTGAGACGTCACGCGCCCAAGTCCGGTTCACGAGCCTCTCGCGTGGGCGCGCTCATCTTGCGCGAGGCGGCGCAGTGGGTCCTGACCGAAATCGACGACGCCCAGACGCGTGCCGCCGCGCTACCGGAGGCTGATATGAGCCCCGACCTGAAGCAGGCCCGCATCTATGTCACACACTATAAGGGTGAGGCCATCGCGCGCGAGGCAGTGGCCCGTTTAAACGAGCTGGCGCCTCGCATGCGACGCGATCTGGCCGGCCGGCTGCGGCTGCGGGCGGTGCCCAATCTGGTCTTCACCTACGATCCATCGGTCGATCAGGGGTTCCGCATCGACGCGCTATTGGACCGCGCCCGCCGTGAACGCGGCGGGCAAGAAGGAGACTCATGAAGGTCCCCTGTGTACAACGGGACGGTCTCCTCGTGCTCGATAAGCCGGAGGGCTTGACCTCGACACAGGCCCTGGGACAGGCGCGACACCGGCTGCGCGCCTGTAAGGGTGGCCACACAGGGACCCTCGACCCCCTTGCGACCGGTGTATTGGTTTTATGTTTCGGCGAGGCCACGAAGGCGGCGTCCTTTCTGGTCGACACCGACAAACGCTACCGCACCACGATCGAGCTCGGGGCGAGCACTACAACGTACGACCGTGAGGGCGAGGTGGTGGCACGCAGGCCCGTGACTGCGTCCGATGGCGAAATCGAACGGGCCCTGAGGGGTTTTGTGGGCCATATCGATCAGGTTCCGCCGCGATTCTCGGCGATCAAGCAGGACGGCAAGCCGTTTTACGAGCGGGCGCGGGACGGCGATCTGACCCTACCGGCAAGTCGGAACGTGTTTGTGTCCTCGATCGACGTGATCAGCCGCACAGCTTGCGAACTCGTGCTTGATATCGCCTGCGGCAAGGGCGTCTATGTCCGTAGTCTTGCCCATGATCTGGGTGAGATCCTGGGTTGCGGGGGGCATGTGAAGGCCTTGCGTCGCCTGGCGGTTGGGCGGTTCACGATCGATGAGGCCGTACCCTTGGCTGACGTGGGTCCAGAGACCCCGCTTCAGCGAAGTGATGCTGCGCTCGAGGGCTTGCCGGCGGTCGCCCTGCCTGGATTCCTGGCGCGCGCCGTGCGGCGCGGACAGAGTGTGCATGTCGGCGGCCGGGACGGCGAGGGCTGGGTTCGGCTGTACGACGATGGCGGGGTCTTTCTCGGGATCGGTTGGCAGGCCCTGGCCGGTGAAATCCGGCCCAAGCGTCTATGGGCGGCAGCGGGCGGGCATGTTGAGCCGATGGGCGCGCGCGGTTAGAATACGCATTTATCCTTTTTCTCACAGTGACTTCGGGGCTTAAGCGAGGGCGGTATGGCATTTACAGTGGACAAAAAGATGCAAGTAATCAAGGAGTACTGCAGGGGGGAGGGCGATACCGGGTCCCCCGAAGTACAGGTGGCGTTGATTTCGGCCCATATCGATGACCTGTCGCAGCACTTCGCTGTCCATAAAAAGGACAATCATTCCCGACAGGGTCTTCTGCGCATGGTGGGTAAGCGCCGTAAGCTCCTGGACTACCTGAAGCGTGTGGACGCCGGTCGCTATCGGGACCTCGTCGCGCGGCTTGGCTTGCGCAAGTAAGGCAAGACACCGAGAAGAGCATCGAAGCGGAGGAATAGCGAGTTGGGTAAAATCACAAAGACGTTCCCGTATGGCAGCCATACGATCAAGATCGAAACCGGGGAGATTGCCCGCCAAGCTACGGGAGCCGTCATGGCCAGTATGGGCGACACGGTCGTGCAGGTCACGGTCGTGGGTATGCGACAGTCGGCCCCCGACCGCGATTTCTTCCCGTTGACCGTGGATTACCAGGAGCGCACCTATGCAGCCGGGCGCATTCCAGGCGGCTTCTTCAAACGCGAAGGGCGCCCCTCTGAAAAAGAAATCCTGACGTCCCGCCTCATAGATCGTCCTATCCGACCGCTGTTTCCGAAGTCGTTCACCAACGAAGTCCAGATCATCGCGACGGTAATGTCGCTGGATCCCGATATCGACCCGGACATCATTTCCCTGATCGGGGCATCGGCTGCGCTGTCGCTCTCGGGCATGCCCTTCAAGGGCCCCTTGGGTGCCGCGCGAGTCGGTTATCGGGACGGCCAGTACCTCCTGAACCCTAGTATGTCCGATCTTGCCACCTCGGCGCTGGATCTGGTCGTCGCGGGCACGCGCAATGCCGTCTTGATGGTCGAGTCGGAAGCGAAGATGCTCCCCGAGGATGTGATGCTGGGGGCGGTCCTTTTCGGCCACGAGCAGATGCAGGCCGTGATACGGGCGATCGACGAACTCGTGGCGGAGGCGCAAGTGCAGCCTTGGGATTGGACGCCGCCCGCGAAAGACACCGACCTTACCACCGCGATCGCCGCGGTAGTCGGGGCCGATCTTACCGCCGCTTATCAGATTCGGGAGAAGCTCCCGCGTCAGGATCGCGTCGCGGAATTGAGAAACAAGGCCGTGGCCGAGCTTGCGGGCGATGCGCCCAAGCCGAATGCCGACAAGGTCCTGGGCGCCTTCGGCGACCTCGAGAAACGCATAGTGCGTGGGCGGATATTGAGCGGCGAGCCGCGCATCGATGGGCGTGACACGAAGACTGTGCGCCCGATCACGGTACGCACCGGCGTGCTGCCGCGTACGCATGGTTCGGCGCTCTTTACGCGTGGCGAGACGCAGGCCTTGGTCGTGACGACTTTGGGTACGGGACGCGATGCGCAGATGATCGACGCCCTCGAGGGCGAGCGCAAAGACCCGTTCATGCTCCACTACAACTTCCCACCCTCCTCCGTGGGTGAGACCGGCCGTGTGGGCAGCCCTAAGCGCCGCGAGATCGGGCATGGGCGCTTGGCCAAACGGGCCATCGCGGCGGTCCTGCCGGATCTGGCGGAGTTTCCCTATGTGCTGCGGGTGGTCTCGGAGATCACTGAGTCGAATGGGTCAAGCTCCATGGCCACCGTCTGCGGGACGAGTCTGTCGTTGATGGATGCGGGCATAAAGACCAAGGCGCCGGTAGCTGGTATCGCCATGGGTCTCATCAAGGAAGGAGACCGGTTTGCGGTTCTGACGGACATCCTGGGTGACGAAGATCACTTGGGCGACATGGATTTCAAGGTCGCCGGCACCAACGAAGGCGTGACTGCGCTGCAGATGGACATCAAGATCGAGGGCATCAACCGCGAGATTATGGATACCGCCCTGAAGCAGGCGCGTGAGGGCCGGATGCATATCCTTAAGATCATGAACACGGCGGTTCCGGAGGCGCGGCAGGAGATGTCGGAATATGCGCCGCGCATCATTACCTTCAAGATCAACCCCGAGAAGATCCGCGACGTCATAGGCAAGGGCGGGGCCACGATCCGTGCCTTGTGCGAGGAGACCGGCGCGACCATTGATATCGACGACGACGGCGTCGTGAAGATCGCATCGGTGGACAACGCGGCGGGTCAGGAGGCGCGTCACCGCATTGAGCAGATCACGGCAGAAGTACAGGTCGGTATGATCTACGAGGGGCGTGTTGCAAAGCTCATGGACTTCGGGGCGTTCGTCACCATCCTGCCTGGCAAGGACGGCCTCGTCCACATCTCGCAGATCTCTCATGAGCGCGTCGAGAACGTGAGCGAGAAGTTGGCCGAGGGCCAGACGGTGCGCGTGAAGGTGTTGGAAGTCGACAAGCAAGGCCGCATCCGTCTCAGTATGAAGGCGGTGGAAGGCGCATAAAGCCGGGCTCGCAGGACGGTTTTTGTGAGGGCGCGGCGGGACAGTCTCCGGCGCGCCTTCTCTTTTTAGGGCGTTTGTAACTTCGAGGTGATCGCATCATGCAAGGAGCGGATAAGGCAAGCACTCCGGTGGCATCTAATCTACGCGAGGCCATCTTGAAGGACATCCAGGGGGCGGTGCGGCTGTCGATTGCCTATATCGGTGTGAGCGGCGGCCTCTTCGCAGCGGTAGCGCGCTTGGGGGGCGCCACGGCCAAGGCGGTCGCCGAGGCGAGCGGGCAGGATGTGGGCTATGTGGTGCGGTGGTGCGATGCCGCCTACGCCTTTGAACTCCTGGATGAGAGCGCACAAGGTTTTGTGCTTACGGATCTTGGGCGCGCCTTTCTGCCCGATGCCCCGGGGACGCTCATGCCCTTCGCGGTGCAGGGGGTGTTGAGTGCGCATATGGCGGAGCGGGCTGCGGGACTTATGAGAAGCGGGGAACGTCCGGGTGAGTCGGTGCTCGCTGAGCGCGATACCATCCTGCCGTGGTTTGGCCCCATGCTCGAGGCCCAGTTCGGGCCCGTGTTCGAGAGCACCATCCTGCCCGCGCTGCCCGTATACGCGCACGCCGCGGAGCGCAGCGGGTTTGCCATCGATCTTGGCTGCGGCAACGGCTGGTATCTTATGCGGCTTGCGCGCGCCTATCCGAATCTACGATGCCTTGGTGTCGATGGCTTCGAGGAGAACGTGCGCCAGGCCCAGGCCCGCGCCGAGGCGGCGGGCCTGGGGGATCGGGTACGATTCACCACGGGCGACATTTATAGTTTCGAGAGCCCCGAGGCGGCCGACATCATCGCCCTGAATCGCGCCTTACACCATGTGTGGGACGAGAAGGAGCGGGTCTTTACTATTCTGCATGACCATCTGAAGTCCGGGGGGTCGGCCGTGATCTGGGAGCCACATTGGCCCGCCGAGCGCGCTGCGTTGCGGGAGCCCAAGCGGCGCATGGTGGCGTTCCAGAACCTTACCGAGCACGTTCAGGGGAACCATTTTCTAAGGCCCACGGAGATCGCCGAGGCCTTCAAGGCGGCTGATCTGTCGCCGGAAATATTTCAGTTCATGGAGGGGCGTGAGGCGGTGGTGGTCGGTACTCGCTCCTGAGGGGCCGGGCAAGGGCGAGTCGATAGAGGGCGGGATTCCGGGACGCGAGAAAAGGAGATGATCGATGAGGATGCTAGGGAAATGGTTGTCGGCGGTGTTAGTGGCGGGTCTTTTGTCGGCGCCGGCGCTTGCCGAGAACTGGACGCTCTTTCGGCATTACGATTTCCAGAAGCCGCAATTTATTCATGCGCACCCCTTCGCTGAGCAACACCTGGTCGTCCAGGTGGATCAAGGCCGCCCGAGCCGTTGGGCGCTTGCGCTCTCCAATGTCGCCAATGTGCTGAATTATTTTGGTTCCGACAAGATCCAGGTCGTGGTGGTCGCCTACGGCCCGGGCTTGAAGCTACTGTTTGCGAACAGCCGTTTCAAGGCGCGCGTGCAAAGTCTGGACGCGCAGGGCGTGGAGTTTGACGCTTGCCATCAGACGATGCTCGGCATCAAGGCCGCGACCGGCCATCTTCCGAAGCTTTTGCCGCAGGCCGTGGTGGTTCCGGGCGGCGTGGTTCGGATCATGCAGCTCGAGCAGCACGGTTTCAATCTCTTGAAGCCGTGAGGGCCGCGGTTCCTTAAGTACGCCGCGAGGTGTGGTAGGCCTATATGTGGCCTTAGGCGCCCGTGGAGTGGGCGAGGGTGGACTGCGCACAATGCCCCGGCTCTAAGCACATGGCGGGCTCGAGAAAGGTCCGCAGCCGGTCCTCGAGCCAAAAGCGGGGCGCCCAGGGTGTCCCGCCCGAAATAAAGCCCACATGTCCACCGCGCGGGTACATTTCCAGGCGTACGGTGGGCGCGAGTTCCTCGGGATCCGGTGCGCTATGCGGCATCAGGAAGGGGTCATCCGCGGCTTGCACGAGGAGTGTCGGGACCTTGATGTGTCGGAGATAGGGGCGGCAGCTCGCGTGCTGGTAATAGTCGTCGGCGTCGCGAAAGCCGTGCAAGGGGGCGGTGATGGCGCGGTCGAAGTCGCGGAAGTTGCGCAGTCTCTTGAGGGGCGGCGCGGCGTGACCGAGGTGCCGGGCTTTGCGCGCGACCGATTGCCGGAGCCAGCGTAGTAAGACCCATTGGTAGAGTCGCGAGAAGCCGCTATCGAGGCGCTCGGCGGCGCTTGCAAGATCGAAGGGTACCGACACCGCGGCGGCGGCCTTAAGCCCGGCGTCGCCACGGCGCTCGCCGAGCCATTTGAGTAGGACCGAACCCCCCAGCGAATAACCGACCGCGCAGAGACCCTGGTCATGACGGCGGATAATGATGTCGACGACCGCTTGCAGATCCGAGGTCTCGCCGCCGTGATAGCTGCGCGGCAGGTGGTTGGGTTCGCCGCTGCAGCCCCGAAAGTGCATGACCACAGCGTTCCATTGGGCGCTCGCGCACATGCGCAGGAGCCGCGCGATATACGGCGAGCGCGATGAGCCCTCAAGTCCGTGAAGGATGAGCAGGATCGGTCCGGGAGCAGGCGGCGCTCTGAGCCAATCCAGATCGAGGAAGTCGCCGTCAGGCAAGGTGACGCGCTCGCGCGCCAACGCGACCTCCCGCCCCATGCGGTCGATCGAGGCGCCGAGCAGGGTCTGGGTGTGCGGATTGCGCGCCCAGAACGGTGCCTCGAACGGCTTCATTCCGTTCCCTGGTCTCCGAGCTGGCGTATGATGTCGGGGTTCTCGAGGGTGGAGACATCCTCTGTGACTGTCTCGCCACGCGCTACGGCGCGCAGGAGGCGCCGCATGATCTTGCCGGAGCGGGTTTTTGGCAGGTTGTCCGCGAAGCGGATCTCGGCTGGCTTGGCGATGGGGCCTATGCGCTCGCCGACCCATGCTCGCAGTTCCGCGATCCGCGCCTCGCGTGCCGCGCCCGTGGGTCTCGGGTCCCGTGTCACGACGAATGCGCAGATCGCCTCACCTGTTAATTCGTCAGGCCGGCCCACGACCGCAGCCTCAGCGACCAGGGGATGGGCGACCAGGACGGACTCGATCTCCATCGTGCCGAGTCTATGGCCCGACACCTTGAGGACGTCATCGACCCGGCCCATGACCCAGAAGTAGCCATCGGCATCGCGCCGCGCGCCGTCGCCGCTCACATAGTAGCGGCCCTGAAAACGCGACCAGTAGGTCTCGCGATAACGCTCCGGGTCGCCCCAGATCGTGCGCAGCATAGAGGGCCAGGGGCGTTTGATGACCAGGAAACCGCCCTTGTCGGGTGCCGTGACCGGTAGACCCTCCGAGTCTACGACATCCGCGTCGATGCCCGGGAGGGGGAGTGTGCAGGACCCGGGCTTGGTGGCGGTGATGCCGGGGATGGGTGCGATCATATGGACGCCGGTCTCGGTCTGCCACCAGGTGTCCACGATTGGGCAGCGTTCTTGACCTATGACCTGGTGATACCACATCCAAGCCTCGGGATTGATGGGTTCGCCGACAGTACCCAAGACGCGCAGGCGGCTCAGGTCGTAGGCCCGCGGGTAGTCGTCACCGTGTTTCTTTAAGGCGCGGATGGCAGTCGGGGCCGTATAAAAGACGCTCACGCGATGGCGCTCGCAGATCTGCCAGAAACGACCCGGGTCGGGAATGGTGGGGGCGCCCTCGTACATGACCATGGTGGCACCGCAGGCGAGTGGCCCGTAGGCAACATAGCTATGGCCAGTCACCCACCCCACGTCCGCCGTGCACCAGTACACATCGTCCTCGCGAATATCGAAGACCCAGCGCATGGTGAGGATGGTGCCCAGGAGATAGCCCGCGCTCGTGTGCTCGATACCCTTTGGGCGGCCGGTCGAGCCGGAGGTGTAGAGCAGATATAGGGGGTGTTCGCTCGCCAGGGCCACCGGCGCGCATTCGGTGCTCGCCCCCGCCACGACATCGTGCCACCAGAGGTCGCGTCCGGGCCGCCAGTCGATGGGGTTGCCGGCGCGTTTCAGGACGATGACGGCGCGCACCGAGGGGCACTCGTCGACCACCTTGTCGCAGATGGCCTTCAGACCTACGACCCGCCCCCCGCGATGCCCCCCGTCCGCGGTGACGATGATTGATGCCTGAGCGTCTACGATCCGATCCCGCAGGGACTCGCTCGAGAAGCCGCCGAACACGACGGAGTGGATGGCGCCTATGCGCGCGCAAGCCTGCATGGCGATCACGGCCTCCGGCACCATGGGCATATAGATGACCACCCGATCGCCGCTTTTTACGCCTTGGGCCCGCAGGGCATTGGCGAAGCGACCCACCTCGGCCAGGAGTTGCCGGTAGGTAAGTACCCGCACATCGCCCGGTTCGCCCTCGAAGATGATGGCCGGTTTGTCGCCGCGTTGGGCGATATGCCGGTCCAGGCAGTTGGCCGAGACGTTCAGTGTCCCGTCGTCGAACCAGCGGTACTGCGGCGCATCGCTTTCGTCGAGCGTGCGGGTGAAGGGTGTGATCCAATCGATCTCGGCGCGCGCTAATCGTGCCCAAAAGCCTTCGTAGTCGGCCTGGGCCTCGGCCAGGAGTTCTCGGTAGAGCGTCTCGCTCATAGCGCTGCCGCGCCCAAAGTCCTTGGGCGGCGGGAAAAGACGGCTTTCCGTGAAGAGTGACTCTATGGCGTCGTGCGACTCATCGGTCATGATCTAGCTGCTCCTGTAAGCCTGTACCCATTGGTACAGAGGATCTGTCTGCGCGCTTGCAGGGCTTGCGCCTGCCGTGCGTGTTTCTTAGTGCTAGGTTACACCAGCGAACGGGCCCGAAGGACGGGTTTCACCACGTGTGAGGGCGTGCACTGGGGGATTTCCGGGTCACCCTCCCTCGTGGGACAACGAGTCTTGGTGGGCAAGCGTGATCTCGCGCGCGTTTTTCGAAGCCCGAGGGGCGATGAGCTCCGTCCCAAGGTGTATCAGTCGATCTTGAGGGGCCAGTGGGCGTCTTTCGGTCTTTCTATGCCGAATACGATCCTGCATGTCGCGGAGACGCTGACGCCCGAAATGCCCATCGGCGCCGATTGTCTGCGCCTGCTCCCATCGCGATGCGGGCGTTACGGTCATAGGTTTCCATAGCTTCACCCCGTGACGTCGTGTGGCCCTTCGGTCCGGTGCGCCCCGCCTCCTTTGAGTGTTACCTGCACCGGCCTGCCAGGGCACTTGGCGCTTGCGCCGAAGTCGTCCTCTCGTTCCATATTAGCGAATTATAGAGCGGCGCGGGAATACCCAAACCCTTCCGGGGGTGATAGACGCGCCACGGTTGCTGGCGCGGCCCTCGATTATTTGTGCCCCGCGTCGGAATCGTCTGCGGCCGGGGTGGCCCGGTGGCGTCGCACGGCCAAAATGAGCAAGAGCCCGAGGCCCACGGCCACGGCATCATCGATGCCGTGCATATAAGGGTTGAGTTCGCGCCAGTGTTGCCCGAGCCGCAGGCCAATCCAGGCCAAGCCCGCGCACCAGATCGCAGAGCCTATCGTCGAATACAGGATGAAGGGGGCGAGCGGCATGCGTGCCACGCCCGCGGGGAGCGATATGAAGGTGCGCACGATAGGGAGTAGGCGCGCGAAGAAGACCGTCGTCTGGCCGTGACGCGCGAACCAGTCGTGGGCGAGATCGAGGTCGCGCGGTGATATCAGGATTTTGCGCCCGTGACGGCGCAGGAAGGGCAGGCCGCCGTAGGCCCCGAGGGCGTAAGCGGCCAGCGATCCCGTGACACCGCCGATAGTGCCGGCCAGTATGACGCCAACGAAGCTCAGGGTCTTCACGGAGGCCAGATAGCCGGCGAAGGTCATGATGACCTCGGAGGGGATCGGAATGCAGGCGCTCTCCGCCGCCATGAGCGCGGCGATGCCGATGTAGCCCGTCTGGCGGATCGTCATCAGGATCGCGCCAGCCATAGCATGGATCAGGGCATGTATCACAGGCGGCTCCAGGGCTATCTTTTGGGTTGCAGGGAATCGGGGTGTGGCCGCGAGCGGCACGGATTGGGTTGGGTGACGGCGGGAGGTCGCGTCATTGGGGATGGTCCACCCGATGGCCGCGGGGCGGTATCAGGTGGACCTGGGCTTGGGCGTTGACTACGCCATCTGCCGTTCGCGTATCTCGTCTAGGGTCTTGCAGTCGATGCACAAGGTGGCTGTGGGCCGGGCCTCGAGCCTCTGCACGCCGATCTCGACCCCGCAGTTTTCACAATACCCGTAATCGTCGGCGTCGATGCGCGTCACTGCCTCGTCGATCTTTCGGATCAATTTGCGTTCGCGCTCGCGATTGCGCAGCTCGAGCGACATATCTGTCTCCTGGCTTGCGCGATCGTTCGGGTCGGGATGATTGGCTGTCTCGTCCTGCATGGCATGCATCGTGCGAGAGACTTCCTGGATCAGCTCCGCCTTCCAAGCGAGCAGAACCTTACGGAAGTGTTCGCGCTGCCGGTTATTCATGTATTCTTCGCCCTCGGCGACGGAATAGGGCTTTATGCCATGCAGCAGAGTCTGCACTTCCTTTTTCTTGGTGACAGCCATCGATTACTCCTGCGCTCGATACAATGGTAGGGCTTGCGAGCAAGCGGGATTCTATACCAGAAAGGACTGGGACACGCAAGAAAACGTCCGACGAGCGGGGTGTGGCCGGTATTGAGTGACGATAGGGGATCTGAGATGTTGAAGGCATTGATTTTCGATGTGGATGGGACGCTCGCCGATACGGAGCGGGATGGGCATCGCGTGGCGTTCAATCGCGCCTTTGCGGAAGAAGGGTTACCCATAGTCTGGGACGTGCCGCTCTATGGGCAGCTGCTCGCCATCACGGGGGGCAAGGAGCGTTTGCTGCATTTCTTCACGCGCGTGCGCCCCGATCTGCGCCCGGCGGGGGATTCGGACGCCGTGGTGCGGCGCCTACATGCCCGCAAGACCGAGATTTACAGTGATCTCTTGAATGCCGAGGGCGTGCCGCTGCGGCCGGGTGTGCGCCGATTGCTCCTCGAGGCCCGTGCCCGCGGCCTGCGCCTGGGGATCGCGACTACGACCACGGAGAAGAATCTCGAGCCCCTATGGGGCGCCTTGGGCGACGGTGCGCGGGGATGGTTCGATATGGTGGGGGCGGGTGACTGCGTGGCCGCCAAGAAGCCGGCGCCGGATGTCTATGAGCACGTCCTCCGCGGCCTAGGCCTGCCCGCCCAGGCTTGTCTTGCCTTCGAGGACTCTGAGAATGGGCTACGCGCGGCGGTGGCCGCCGGGCTTTGCACGGTCGTCACGGTCACCGACTACACGCGCGATCAGGATCTAGCGGCGGGGCTTTTAGTCGTTGACCATCTGGGTGAGCCGGAGCTGCCGTCGACCCGGCTTTCGGGCGCCCCCTTTGCGGGTCGACTGCTCGACGTCGATGCTTTGAATGCGCTCAGTCGGCTCTGCGAGCGGCGTTGAGGCGGCCATGGAGATCTTTAAGAGTTTCAGGGTCGAGGCCGCGCACCGATTGCCCGGTTTGCCGGAGGGCCACAAGTGTGGGCGGCTGCACGGCCATTCGTTCCGGATCGATGTGCATATTCGGGGTCCGGTCGATGCGACGCACGGATGGGTGATGGATTTCGGGGACGTGAGCGCCGCCTTCCGGCCGATTTTCGAGGATCTCGATCACCACTATTTGAACGATATCCCGGGCCTCGAGAACCCGACCAGCGAGCGCCTCGCGCAGTATGTGTGGGGGCGGCTCGCCGATGTCCTTCCCGGGCTTGCACGTGTCGTGATCCACGAGACCTGCACGGCCGGATGCGCCTATGAAGGCCCGCGCTCAGAGGACCCAAGGTAAGAGATCGGCGGGGGTCGCGAGGAGTCCGTCGGCGCCGAAGCCCGCGGCCTCCTCGGGAGGGGCGTAGCCGAAGGCCACCGCCAGCGCCGACATACCGGCGGCGCGGGCTGCATCGACGTCTCCTTGGTCGTCGCCGACATAGACGCAACGCGCCGGGGCCACGCCCAGAAGGGCGCAGGCGTGCAACAAGGGGTCTGGGTAGGGCTTGGCGCGAGCCGCCGTGTCTCCGCCGACCAGGCAGCGGGCGCGTCCCTGGAGGTCGAGGGCCACGAGCACGCGCTGCGCTAGGTGTTCGGGCTTATTGGTCACGACCCCCCACGGGAGGCCGCGCTCGTCCAGGGCGTCGAGGACCGCGGCGATGCCGGGATTGAGCTCGGTGGCCTGTCCGATCAGGCGATCGTAGTGCGCGAGAAACGCCCCTCGCGCGGCTTCGTAGCCGTCTGCGTCCGGCGCGATGCCGAGTCCCTCCCAAAGCAGGGCGCGCGTTCCCACGGCGGTCGCCCGCCGGATGCGATCCTGATCGAGAGGCGGGCTCCCTGGCGCCCGTAGGGCTTCCAAGGCCAAGGCCAGGTCCGGGGCGGTATTGGCCAGAGTGCCGTCCAGATCGAACAGCACGACATCGCGCTTCACGGTGTGTCGCGTCGTCCGGTGACCAGGTAATTGACACCGAGATCGGATGACAGCGCGAAGTGATGTACCAGCGGCCAGTAACGCACACCGCTCATCGTCGTGACCTGCAGGCCCGCCGCGCGCATCCAGGCGGCGAGTTCCGACGGGCGGATGAAGCGTGCGTATTCATGGGTGCCGCGCGGAAGGATGTTCATCAAGTACTCGGCCCCCACGACTGCGGTGAGCCACGCCTTGGGCGTTCGGTTGATCGTCGAAAAAAAGACCTGGCCGCCGGGCTTGACGAGCCGCGCGCAGGCGCAGATGACCGACGCGGGGTTCGGGACATGCTCAAGCATCTCGAGGCAGGTTACGACATCGAAGGATCCGTCCGCGCCATCGCGCGCGAGGTCCTCCACAGAGGTCTCGCGGTAATCTATGGTCAGACCGCTCTCTATGGCATGCAGGCGCGCGACGAGCAGGGCCTCGTGAGCGAGATCGATGCCGGTCACGGTCGCCCCCTCGGCGGTCATGGCTTCGGCCAGCAGCCCCCCGCCGCACCCCACGTCCAGCACCCGCAGCCCCGCCAGTGGGGCGCGGTCCTTGATGAAGCGCAGACGCAGGGGGTTCATGCCGTGCAGGGTCTTGAGCGGGCCATCAGGGTCCCACCACTGGCCGGCGACCGCCTCGAATCGTTGCAGTTCTTTGGGATCGGCGTTCTGCGCCACGGTCATGAGACCTCTCCGGGATCGGATGCACGTATCTTATCACGCCAGGCCGCTGCCCGACCGATGATCGCCTTTTCGTCCAGGGTCAGCGGGCGGCGGCCGGCGAGCAAGGCCCGCCCCGCGACCCACACATGCGTGACCTGGTCGCGGCTGGCGGCATAGACAATCTGCGAGATCGGGTCGTATAGGGGTTGGGTGGCGGGGACATTCAGGTCCACGGCGATCAGATCCGCGCTCTTGCCGACCACGAGCGAGCCCGTGTCGGCGGCAAGCCCGAGGGCTCGTGCCCCGTTTAAGGTCGCCATCTCGAGCGCGTAGGCGGCCGGCACCGCGGTCGCATCGCCGCTCGTGCCCTTGGCAAGCAGGGCCGCGGTGCGCATCTCGCCGAACATGTCGAGGTCATTGTTGCTGGCCGCGCCGTCGGTGCCTAGGGCCAGGTTGACGCCGGCGTGTGCAAGCGCCGTCGCAGGACAGATGCCGGCGGCGATCTTCAGGTTGGATTCTGGGCAGTGGACCACGCTCACCCCGCGCTCGGCGCATAGCGCGATCTCGTCTGGCAGTAGCTGCGTCATGTGCACGGCCATGAGGTCCGAATGCACGATGCCGAGGCGGTCTAGGCGCGCGAGTGGGCGCACACCGTGATTTTGCAGAGAATGCTCGATCTCGCCTGCGGTCTCGTGGATGTGCATATGCAGTCCGATATCGAGTTCGTCGGCGCGCACGCGGATGCGCGTTAGGGTCTCGTCGGAGACCGAATAGGGGGCGTGGGGCGCGAGCAGCGGCTTGACGAGCGGATCATGGCGCCATTTGTCGCACAGGGCGATGCCGCGACTCAGGTATTCCTCCGGGTCGCGGGCCCAGGCGGTCGGTACGTCGATGACCACAAGGCCCAGTACCGCACGCAGACCGGCCTGCGTGGCTACGCGCGCGGTCTCGTCGGCGAAGAAGTACATATCGGCGAAGCAGGTGGTGCCGCCTTTGATCATCTCGAGCGCGGCGAGCGCGCTGCCATCACGCAC
Source organism: Acidiferrobacter sp. (assembly GCF_054609335.1). Taxonomy (NCBI): domain Bacteria; kingdom Pseudomonadati; phylum Pseudomonadota; class Gammaproteobacteria; order Acidiferrobacterales; family Acidiferrobacteraceae; genus Acidiferrobacter; species Acidiferrobacter sp. The sequence goes on from NZ_JBTRWP010000001.1 coordinate 91,837, forward strand.
GAAATCGCTGTTGACGTAGCGGCCCTCGGCCGGCCATATGTGCTCGTGCAGCCATTGATGGAGCGGCAGATCGTCGGCGAGCCCTCGAAAGAGTGTCATGGCGGCGTGCGTATGTGCGTTGATGAGGCCTGGGAGCAATGCGTGGCCTGGGAGGTTCACCGTGACGGCGGCTCGTGGCGCCTTGTTCTGTGGTGCGATGGCGGCGATGCGTCCGTCGCGTACGAGTAGGGCGTGGTCGCGCAGGACCTGGCCGCGCGGTTCGACGGGGATGATCCAGCTGGCCTTGAGACACAGATCAAAATTCATTGTGGCCTCGGGTGCGGTGGGCGCTTAGCGTGTGTGCGCGGTCTTGGTGCGGAAGGTCCCGGTCTCCACGACCCGACCTCCGTCGAGGCGGACAAAGGAGTTACAGAAGTCCCGGACCTGCTGCTCGTTGTGCGAGACCAGCACGATGCTCATGCCGTTGCGTCGGAGACTCGCGATCCTGTCGTGACATTTCTCCTGGAAGGCCGCGTCGCCCACCGCCAGGATCTCGTCGGCAAGCAGGACATCCGGTTCGAGATGCACGGCGATCGCGAACGCAAGTCGCATGTACATTCCAGAGGAGTAATTCTTGACCGGCGTATCGATGAAATGGGCGAGCTCAGAGAATTCGACGATGTCGTCGAAGCGACCTCGCACGTCCTTGTTGCGAAATCCATAGAGGCTCGCGTTCAGGTACACGTTTTCCTCGCCTGTCAGCTCCGGGTGGAAGCCGACCCCGAGTTCTATGAGGGGCGCGACCCGTCCGCGCGTGATGACGCGGCCCGAGGTCGGCTTCAAGATGCCCGCGATTACCTGCAGGAGCGTACTCTTGCCCGAGCCGTTGCGGCCCATGAGGCCTATGGCCTCGCCACGGCGCACCGTGAACGACACGTCGGAGAGCGCCTGAAAGTGCTCATGATGCGTGCGCCAGCGGTCCTTGAAGAGCCCCACCACCTTGCCTTTCAGGCTATCGACGCGATTGTGGTGGAGGATGAATTCTTTCGATACGTGCTCGACCTGCACGACCTCGTCCGGCAATGAGCGCATCAAAGGCGCTCCACGAGCGAGTCGGCGTAGCGATTGAAGACGAAGAGCCCGACCGTAAGGCTCGCCACGGTCCATGCCGCCGCCATGGCGAGGATGTGCCAGCTTGGCAGTTGTCCGCTATAGAGGATGCCCCGGAATATCAGGACATAGTCGACGAGCGGGCTCACGGCGAAGAGTTGGCGGAGGTGGGGCGGGATCCTGTGATATTGATAGACGATGGGTGTCACCCAGAACAAGAAGAGCAATATCACGTCGACTAAGTGCTTTAAGTCCCGGAAGAGGACGTTCAAGACCGATAGGATCAGCGTGATCCCGAAGGTGAACGCTAAAAAGAATAAGAGAACGACCGGATAGGCCATGAGCACCGGATGGAGCTTGCCGCCCAGGAACGGGTAGAGAATGAAGAGCAGTACGATGGCCAGAAGCCAGAGCACGACATTGAAGACCACAGACGAGATCGGTACGAGCAGGCGCGGGAAATAGATCTTTTTTACGAGTCCGGCGTTGGCGAGCAGCGTGTCGCAGCTTTGCCCCGTGATCTGACTGAACAGATTCCAGTGGAGGAGTCCCGCCATGAGGTACAGCGGATAGTTCGGCAAGTTGGACTTGAAGACGTCTGAGAACACGAAGACATAGAGCCCGATCATGACGAGCGGGTTGATGAGTGACCAGAGGAAGCCCAAGGCTGCTCCCTGGTAACGCACCTGGATGTCCTTGCGCACGAAATTCCGGAGCATGTCGCTGTAGGCGAGCAGGGACCGCAGTCCGCTTACAGAGGGGCCCGTCAGGGGGATGTGTTCGAGAGTTTTTGCCATAGACTCAACGAAAAAGCGATCTTTGCCATGATAGCATCATTGCGGGACATTGTGTCTTGGGTCTTGGGGGACGTGTGGTGAGTGATGTTCTATACGATAAAGTGCGTGCTGTCGAATTCTGTGATGGCGCCGTTCATCTGCTGGATCAGCGCGTCCTGCCCGGGACTTTGCGCTACGAGATCTATACAAGCGCATCCGAGGTCGCGCGCGCCATCAACGCTATGGTGGTCCGTGGGGCGCCCGCCATCGGGGTGGCGGCCGCATACGGCGCCGTGCTTGCGGTGACTGCGGCCTATGGTCGTGCGCCGCACGATTGGCGGGCCGCCGCCGCCCCCGATTTTGCCTTGCTGCGCCAGAGCCGTCCGACCGCAGTGAACCTCGGCTGGGCGCTGGATGTGATGGAGTGCGCCCTGCGTGATGTGGGCGAGGGTTCACCTATCCCGATCGTCGAGGCTGCGGCACGGCGTCTGCATGACGAGGACATCGCCGCAAACCGGCGCATGGGTGCGTTCGGGGCGGCGCTGCTACCCCCCGCGGCTCGGGTCCTCACGCATTGCAATACCGGGGCGCTCGCGACCGGCGGCTTTGGGACCGCGCTCGGGGTTGTGCGGGCTGCCGCCGCGAAAGCGGGCATCAGCATGGTTTATGCGGATGAGACGCGTCCCTGGTTGCAGGGGGCACGACTCACGGCCTGGGAGCTCGTGCAGGAGGGTCTGCCGGTGACGGTGATCGCCGACAGCGCCGCTGCGGCTCTCTTGCGATCGGGGACGATCGCGGCGGTCTTGGTCGGGGCCGACCGTATTGCCGCCAATGGCGATACCGCCAACAAGATCGGGACCTATGGACTTTCCGTGCTGGCGCGCCATCACGGCGTTCCATTCTATGTGGTGGCACCTATCAGCACCATTGATCCGGCCACCGCCTGTGGCGCCGACATCCCGATCGAGGAGCGCGCCGCGGCCGAGGTGCTGTCCTGCCAGGGGGTGGCCCATAGCCCGGTGGGTGTCTCTGCTTGGAACCCGGTCTTTGATGTGACCCCTGCCGCCCTTATCGATGCCTTGATCACCGAGCGCGGGGTGGTCGCACGCCCCGACGCCGATCGCATCGCGCGCCTGTTGGCGCAGCCTGCAGGCGCCTAACGCAGGCGCCTGCATCCGCTCTCCCGTGGCCGCCCGCGCGGCGGCCACCCTTCTTGTGGGGCTCCGCTTGGTGTGTCGCCGCAGTCGATCAGTGATCGCTACTATAATAAAACGCCAATGTCTCTGACCTGGATCAAAACAGGGCTTGCTCTACCCCTTTAGGATGAGCCCGCTCGGCCCGGTATTCCTCTTCCGGTATAGCCCGAGTTCAGGGGGGCGTTGGGAGTGTATCCGAGGGCGGTCTGCGGCAGCGCAGTCCCTCTTGGGGCCGCTCGCGCGCTTTGAGCAACGTCTACGAGGCTTAACCGAACATGCCAACGAACAGGTTGCGACCGAGGGGATGGCTTGGTCTCCTTTCTCTTTTCCCGCTACTAGCCCTCGGGGGGTGTGCGCACCAGCGCGGTGGGGATGACTTTTGGATGCTGGACCCCAAGGGCGTCATCTCGGCGACCCAAGACCATTACCTTACCCTCGACGTGCTCATCATGCTCTTGATCATCGTGCCGACGGGGATCTTCATCGTCTGGGCGATGCGTCACTACCGTCGCGATGGCGGGCGCGGGCGCCACGATGCCCGCTGGGACCACTCCTACGCCCTAGAGGCCTTGGTGTGGGGTATCCCGATCCTTACGGTCGGTGTCCTCTCGTACTACTCGGTCAAGGCGATCTACGCCGTGAATCCCTATCGCCCGACAGTCATGGCCCGCGCCACCCACGCCAAAGACCCACTCGACATCGACGTGATCTCCACTGACTGGCAATGGGTCTTCATCTATCCCCAACAAGGTATCGCTACCGTCGATCGGCTCGTGATCCCCAAGGGGGTAGCCGTGCGCTTTCGCTTGACGTCGGCGACTGTCGTCAACGACTTCTATATCCCGCAACTCGTCGGAATGATCGATGTGATGCCGGCTATGCGTGTGCGCCAATCCCTATTGGCCTCGCGTACCGGGACCTATGAAGGCTATTCCGCCAACTTCAGTGGTGCCGGCTTCTCGTGGATGGACTTCGAGACCCAGGCCGTATCCCGTTCGGCGTTTCGTGCCTGGGTCGCCCGTGTCCAGGGCGCGCCGGCCCATTTGAGCTATGCGGCCTTCGATCAGGTCGCGCAGCCTACGATCAATATCCACGGGCGTGTCGCGTATTTCTCGCAGGTCCAGCCGGGACTCTTTCGGCATGTGGTGGCGCAGACCGCCGCCGGCAAGACCTATCCGACGCCTATGGCCATGACTGAGAACATGACGCGCTACCTCAAGGCCCAGGCCCGTCGCGACGCCCACAATCGAGATTAAGGAGAGGAACCGGTCATGCTCGTGCACATCGATGGGCCATGGAGCCCGCTGCTCGGCCGCTTGGCGCTGAGCGAGATTCCCTACAACAATCCGATCCTCATCGGAACCTTCGTCTTCGCGGCGCTGCTTGCCGTGATCCTTGGGGGTCTCGTCACTTACCTTGGTCTCTGGCGCACTATTTGGCGCGACTGGTTGACCTCGGTCGACCACAAGAAGATCGGCATCATGTATATCCTTATAGGTCTCGTGATGCTGTTTCGTGGCTTCATGGACGCCGTTATGATGCGCGCCCAGCAGGCCATGGCGGTCGGGCCGCATTCGGCCGGCTACATGGACTCGCCGCACGGCTATCTCACGCCCTATCATTTCGATCAGATCTACACGGCGCATGGCACCATCATGATTCTGTTTGCCGCCACGCCGCTTTTGGTCGGGATCATGAACATCCTGGTGCCCTTGCAGATTGGGGCCCGCGATATGGCCTACCCCTATCTCAATGCCGTGTCGCTTTGGCTCACGGCGGCGGGCGCCGCGCTCGTCATGGCGTCTCTCTTCATAGGGGACTTCGCCCATGCCGGCTGGTTTGGCATCGTGCCTGTCATGGAGCTGCCTTACAGCCCCGGGGTCGGCGTCGACTACTGGATGTGGGCCTTCCAGCTGAGCAGTATCGGCACGACCCTGGGCGGCATCAACCTGCTCGCCACCATCGTCAAGATGCGCGCGCCCGGTATGACATGGGGGCGGTTGCCGATTTTCACCTGGGCCTCTCTGAGCGCCAACCTTATAAGTCTCTCGACCTTCCCGGTCTTGAGTGTCGCGTTGGCATTACTTGCCCTCGACCGCTATCTCGGGACGCACTTCTATACGGCGGGCCTCGGCGGGAATCTGATGCTGTATAACGATCTCTTCTGGATATGGGGACACCCGGAGGTGTATTTCGTTATCCTCCCGGCGTTCGGCATGATCTCGGAGATCATCCCGACCTTTTCCGAGAAGCCGCTCTTTGGCTATCTCGGGATGGTGCTTGCCTCCCTCGGTATCGCCGGCGTGTCGTGGGGGGTCTGGCTCCACCATTTCTTTACCATGGCAGCGTCGCCCGCCGTGAACGCCTTTTTCAGCATTACGACCATGGCGGTCGGCATCCCCACGGGTGTCAAGGTCTTCAATTGGGCATTTACAATGTTTCGAGGGCGCCTGCGCTTCGAGCTGCCCATGATGTGGGCCTCGGCGGCCCTGTTCTATCTGCTCGTGGGCGGACTCACCGGCATGATGAACGCGTTTACGACTAATGATTACATGGTCCACAACAGTGTCTTTGTGGTCGCCCACTTTCACATGATGCTATTGCTTATCGTCTACGCCATTTTCGGGGGTGTGAACTATTGGTTTCCGAAGGTCTTCGGCTTTCGCCTGGAGCAGCGCTTCGGAAAAATATTCTTCTGGTTGTTTACGGCCGGGACAGCGGTGGTATTCATCCCGATGTTCACCCTGGGCTTTATGGGCATGACCCGGCGTTTGGCCTATGTCGCCTTTCCGCAGTGGAGGCCGCTCCTCGATATCGAGGTCGTGGGGATCGTGATCTACCTACTGTCCGCGGTGTTCCTGGTCGCTCAGCTCTATGTGAGCTTCCGCGACCGTGCCCAGAATCGCGCAGGCCTTGACGCGTGGGAGACTTCGCGCAGCCTCGAATGGATGACACATTCGCCCGTGCCCTTCTACAACTTCGCAGTCACGCCCGAGGTGCATGCGCGCGATGAGCGGGCGTGGCGTGTGGAGCACGGCGTCGACACCATGCGTCCAGAGCGCTACGAGGATATCCATATGCCGCGCAACACTGCGATCCCCTTGTGGTTGGGGGTGCTCTCCTTCGGTCTGGCCTTCGGTCTCGTGTGGCGGATGTGGTGGCTCACCGAGGTCTGCGGGCTCGCCATCTTCGCGCTCATCGTGATCCGGTCTTTCGACCGCGACACCGATTACACGATCCCCGCCGCGGATATCGAGCGCATGGAGCGCGCCATCCGTGACGTTCCGAGCGGGCGCCCGGTCGTTACTGGCGTCGGAGGCGCGGTGCCGGCGTTCCGGCAGGGTGTGTAAACGGCCGCGCGACCCGGGATGCGGATGCTTAAGTGCGTCCCGGGTCGCAGCCCATGCGGCTATTGAGATCGGAACTATGCATTGCAGGAGAGGAATCGATGAGTGTGACAACGAGTAGTACGCTGGATGCCAAGGGAAGTCCGATGTGGTCATCCGGTCACGGTCATGACGTCATATCGACGAAGACATTGGGCTTCTGGCTCTACATGTTGAGCGATGCCATGATGTTCACGGCCTTGTTCGCGGCCTACGCGGTGCTTGGGCACGCGTTCAACGCCGCGGGCGGCCCATGGGTGAGGGCGGTGGCCCACGCCGGTGTCGCTTTTAAGGAGACCTACTGGCTCTTTGGAAGTGTTCTGGCCTATGGGTTGGCGATGATGGCCCTGAAGAAGGGGAATCGCGGCGGGGTCTTGCTGGGGATCGCTGCAGCTTTGGTGATCGCGCTTGGCTTTCTCGCAGTCGATGGCCGTGAGGTGCTGGATCTTTTTCGGATGGGCGCCCTGCCCGAGCGTAGTGGTTTCCTTTCGGCCTTCTTTACGCTCGTGTTCTATCACGGTCTGCATGTGGTGGTGGGGATCGCCTGGATGGCTGTTATGCTCGTTCAGGTCGCTTCCGTGGGGCTGACCGAGAAGGTGGTCTATCGGTTGCTCAATCTGCGGCTCTTCTGGCACTTCCAGGCCGTGATGTGGGTTTTTATGTTCACCTTTCTCTATCTGCGAGGCGCAATTGTATGACGCATACTACGGATAATGCCTGGGAGCATCCCGAGGTGCAGCTGGCCGGTGGCGGTTATATCGTAGCCTTCGTCGTGGGTTTGGCCCTTATGGGTCTGTCGTTATGGATGGTTCGGGGGCACGTCTTTGCCCCGACTGGGCTTGCCGTCGCGATATCGGCGCTAGCGGCGGTCGCCGCGTTCGTGCAATGCGTGCTGCTCCTTCACATGACTGTCTCGCGGACGCAGGTTTGGCATACGGTGGCACTGGTTTTATTCATCCCCTTGTTCGTGATCACCATAGGGCTCACTTCGTGGATGTTCCACGGGCTCTATCGCCGCACCATGATGATGCCCTCGGCGCACTTGAGCGCGCCCGCCACGCCCACGCAGCCGCGCGGCGCCTAGCCCTCGGGGACCGGCTTGCGATGTCGCGCGCCGGTCCCCTCTTTGTGGGGTCGCGTGCCGTTGGATAAGCCCTGTTACCGGGGGGCCGATGAAGGCTGCATCGTGCGAGGGAGTCGACCTTCAGCCGGATCCTGCGATTCTGGGAGTGTCCGGGGGTGGGTGGGTTGTTTGTGTCTCGGGCCGCGACCGGGAGCCTGCACCGATACCAGAGAGAGGTCGTGTCCCGCAAGCACGCAAGCATCCCGCCGCGAACTACTGGGTGGCTGGGTTATTTCCCAACCGTACTCCCCATGAGCTCTGCGTGCGCCGACCGCGATCGCGCAGGGGCCCTTTAGGGGCGTCCAGCACAACCCCCAACGTGCGGACCTTCGCATTGAGCACCATCTCCGCTAAAGCCGCTTACTTCAACGCCTAAAGTTGCCTCTAAGCGTTTCGCCTCCGCCATAACACGCCCACGTTTTCAGGTCCTGGCGGTATCTTCTTCATTGTGTGTCAATCGCCACGAGAGAAGCGTAACCTCGGGCAAGTCACCGACGGCTGTCGCGGCATTAACGAGTACGCTTTTCTCGATCGCCGTCAATGTATGCAGATCGCCGTCCTCAAAATAGACGAGGGCCTTGAGGCTTTCGCTCGGTTGAAAAGTCGGACCAAAAATCAGCCGCGCGGCCGCTAGGCCGTGGGCCAAGCTGACACCGGCTTGAAGCATGGCGGCGATATCCCGGTAATCCTTCGCCTCCGCCCGTTGAAGCACGACTTTGACCTTGGTGGCTATCAAATCTTCCAGCGACGCCACCTGTAACACGCCGTCCTCAGAAATATCGGGTTGGCCGACCCGACCAAAACCTATGTTTCCGAAGAATGACACATGGACGCTGCCGGGCTCCGAATCGCCGCAGGGCACTATAACGCTCCAGGTATCACCTTTGTCCAGAAGCGAGGTCGCACGCGCCATAAACGGGAGCGCCCCTTTGATCGCGTCGCGGTCCACGGGTCTTTCTGAAAAAAAATCGAAGTCGATAGACGTTCGGTGCCCCAAACGAAGAGCGATGGCTGTGCCACCATACAAGACAAACCCCAGGTCCGCAGCTCTACGTAATTGGTGCCACAGGCGTTTCTGTGCCGCGGGTAAGATATTCCAACGAGGTTCGAAAGTCGACATCACGAAAGCACCCGAACAGGCAACGGCGGTACGCGATCCACCTCAGCAAGCCCTAGGCGATAGTGCCAATAGGCCCAAGAGCGGGCGCTGAACTGCCCGGCTTGCGCCTGAGACAGGACCTCCCTCAGTACGCCATTACCTACCGTGGCCACGAGCCTTTGCACGTCTCCATAATCGCCCCTGTCCATGACCTGGGCGATGACGCGCTCCGGCATCGCGATCGCCTCGTTAGGCGATTTCCACCAGATGTATTTCTGGGCCATGAGTTTCAGGATTTCCGGATCCACACCGATCATCGGGCTCGCTCCGTTTCACCAAAAACCCGCGTTCATTATACAGAAATACGCCAACCGAGTCGGAGTCAAATGCGCCTCTGGGGGGAGGAAAAGCTAAACGCTGCATTTCGCGCTTGCTCGGACTTCGTTTCGTCGTTCTGGAGCCATTTTCTGGACTGTAAACCGAGTTGTGGGCGGGTTACGCCCTGGATGGTCGCAGCGTAGCGGCCGAGGTAGAGATTGGCCAACGCACAGGCAACGAACAGCCGATGGGCGTTTTTCTCAAGACCTCGTTACTGGCCGCACCTTTGAGGTTTCGAGTCTCGCGACACATCTCACGGTATAAGGCGAGCGCTTAAGGGTCATCGCGCGGATTAGCGAATCGAAGCGCTCGCGCGCGGCAACGTGCAGGTGGCGGGAATGATTTCGCCCGCGTCACGATGCGCATTCTCAACACAAACGAGGATCCGGGAGACCGTGGACGGATCAGATCGTCGAAGACCCAATTTCCTCCAGGCGGGCCCTTCGAGCCCGTAGTTCCGCAATATCTCTGAGCGCCAGACCGGGCGGCCTGCGCCACTCGCGTGCGGATGGCAGCACTGTGGGCGGTGTGGGGGTGAGGGTCTGACCGTTGCTGCCGGTAGCGGCTCTTGGCTTGGGTAATAGTGTCCCGCGACCGTGATACTGTAAGGCTTTGGGCGTTTGTGGGAGGCTGGGTCATGGCGTGGGGCGATGGCGCACAGGCGGGGGCGGTGGCGCCGCATGCGGCGGCGGCAGTGGCGGCTGCGCGTGTTCTGAACGATGGGGGCGGCGCTATCGAGGCTATGGTGGCGGCTGCCGCCGTGATTGCGGTCGTCTACCCGCACATGACAGGTCTCGGGGGTGATGGATTCTGGCTCATTCGCGAACCAGGATGCGATCCTTATGGGATCGATGCCGGTGGCGCCGCCGGGGCGTTTGCGACCCCTGACGCCTATAAGGCGAGAGGTCACGAGACCATGCCTATGCGGGGTCCACTTGCCGCCAACACCGTGGCCGGCACGGTGGGGGGCTGGGAGCTCGCGCTTTCCTGCGCGCAAAGGCAGGGGCCGGTCCTTCCGCTCGAGCGCCTCTTCGAAGACGCCATAGGCTACGCCGAGCGGGGCTTTCCGGTCACGGAAAGCCAAGCCGCGAGCACCGCTGGACGCCTGGCGGAGCTCCGTGGCCTGCCAGGCTTTCGGGAGCACTTTCTCACGCCTGACGGGCTCGTGCCCGCGCGTGGGACCCTATGGCAGCAGCCGGCGCTGGCGGCAACCCTGCGTAGTCTCGCGCAGCGGGGATTGCGGGACTTTTACGAGGGCGAGATCGCAGCCCGTGTGGCCGCCGATCTGGCTCGTGTGGCAAGCCCTGTGGCCGTCGCGGATTTGGCCGCGTTTCGGGCGCGTCGGGTGCGGCCTCTGCGGATGGCCCACAGCCTGGGCATGCTCTATAACCTCCCACCACCCACGCAGGGTGCCTTATCCCTGCTCATGCTTGGCATCCTGGATCGCGTAGGGCTTGAGCGGCTCCCGCGCGAGGGGGCGGACATGATCCATCTGGCGGCCGAGGCCGCCAAGCGCGCCTTCGGTCTGCGCGACCGTCACAAGGGCTGGTTCCTGGAGTCCGGCGGAGATGTCGCCGAGTGGCTTGAGTCCGGGCGGCTCGATGCCGAGGCGCGCGCGATCGACCGGATGCAGGCCGCGCCGTGGCAGGCCACCCAGGGGCCGGCTGATACCGTGTGGCTCGGGGTGATAGACCACGAGGGCCGGGCAGTGAGTTTCATTCAGAGTCTCTATCATGAATTTGGTAGCGGCGTGGTCCTGCCAGGTACCGGGATCTGCTGGCAGAATCGTGGCGCCAGCTTTTCCCTGACCGCGGGCGCAGTCGACTGTATTGGTCCCGGTCGCAGGCCCTATCACACATTGAACCCGGCGATTGCAACCTTAAATGATGGGCGCGTGTTGGCCTATGGGGCCATGGGCGGCGACGGCCAGCCCCAGACTCAGGCCGCGGTGTTTACGCGTCTTGCCCTTTATGGCGACGATCCGCAGGCGGCAGTGTCGGCGCCCCGCTGGCTTTTGGGGCGCGCCTGGGGAGACCCCTCGAATGACCTGAAGATTGAGGCGCGGTTTCCTGATGCGGTGTTCCAGGAGCTCGAGCGCCGGGGTCACCATATTGCGCGGCTTGCACCCTTCGACGAGACCGTGGGCCATGCCGGCATGCTGGTGCGCGACGCCCATGGTCGGGTGTTCGGTGGGGCCGATCCGCGCAGCGATGGTCGGGTGGTCCTGGTCGATTGAGACCGCCTGCGCCAAGGATCGGGCAGCCTGTCATGACGGCCGCTCGGATAGGTATGATAGAAGGCTTTTGATGTGGGCGTTTAGGGGCGCGACGATGTGATGGCGTCGATTTTTGTTTATATGGGACTGGGACTCCTTACGGGACTGCTGGCCGGCATGCTCGGAATCGGGGGCGGCAGCGTCATCGTGCCGGCCCTGGTGTTTGTCTTCGCGCATCAGCATCTGCCGCCCGGGCTTGCCATGAAGCTTGCCATCGGTACCTCGCTTGCGAGCATCCTTTTCACGTCGCTTGCCGCCATTCGCGCGCAACAGAAGCGCCGCGCCATCGATTGGGAGGTGGCCTTGCCGCTTGGGGTCGCGACCCTCGTTGGGAGCTTGGTAAGCGGCTATATCGCGGGCTTTCTGCCAGGACTCGTCTTGAAGGAGGTCTTCGGGGTATTCCTGGGTCTCGTGGGGCTCCAGCTCTTGACGCGCTGGGCGCCGCCTGCGAACTGGGGGCTGCCGGGACGCCCGGTGCTTTTCGGTGTGGGTCTCGGCATTGGGGCCTTGTCTGCGATCCTAGGTATAGGGGGCGGTAGCCTGACCGTCCCGTTCTTGACCGCCTGCAACGTCGAAATGCGTCGGGCGATCGCCATTTCCGCCACGCTCGGGCTTCCGATCGCACTCTTTGGCGCCACTGGTTTCGCGCTCTCTGGTCTCCATAGGGCGGGTCTCCCTCCGGCGACTCTCGGCTATATTTATCTGCCCGCCCTGGCGGGACTTACGACCGTGGCTATGGTGGTCGTGCCCGTGGGCGTGCATCTCGCCCACAACCTGCCGGTTGCGCGATTGAGGCGTTTTTTTGGAGTACTCTTGATCGCAGTCGGCACGCAGATGTTACTGGGACAGTGATCGAGGAGTGCGGCTTTAAGTCTTTGGGGTCGTGGCGCCAGAGGGCAAGGGGCGCCGACCCAGGGCGATGCTTCGTATTGAGGAGGCGCTTATGACAGGATGTTGCGGTGATACGTCATGTGGGATCGGCCGCTGTTTTTCCCATTTCTCGCGCCGCTATGTCCGTCGCTATGAGCGCCACGGCCTTGAGACGACGCAAAAGCAGTTGGTCGCGGGCCTGCTCGCGGCGGGCTTCGACGGTCGCACGCTCCTCGAAGTCGGATGCGGGGTCGGTTATCTCCACCAATACTTGCTCCTGAGGGGCGCGGCCACGGCGGTGGGCGTCGATCTCTCCGAGACTATGCTGAGTGAGGCGCGGGGCCTAGCGGAGCGGCAGGGTCTCGCGGGGCGCACCCGCTATATGGAAGGGGATTTTCGTTTGATGGCCTCCGAGCTCGAGGCCGCCGACATCACCGTGCTCGACAAGGTGGTCTGCTGTTATCCCGACGCGGCGGGGCTACTCGCGGCGACCGTAGGTCGTACCAAAGAGAGTTGTGCCCTGACCCTTCCCCGGCGCCACGTTGTGAACCGCGTGGCTTCGCGCCTCGGCGCCAGCCTTCTTCGGATCGTGGGCAGCGCCTATCGGCCTTATATCCACGACCCGGTCCTCATCGATCAGTGGATGCGTGAGGCGGGCTTTGAGCGGATTTTGGAGAACCACACCCTGTTTTGGCTTACCTGTGTCTATCGGCGCGTCGCTGCCTCCTGACATCGCGCGTGGTTGCGGGAACGGTGGGCCGCGGGACCGTTGCCTGCGAGATTGCGCGCGGAATTCACGAGCGCCACATGGGTGAAGGCCTGCGGGAAGTTGCCGACGAGTCGCTGGGCCCCGGGGTCGTACTCTTCTGAGAGCAGGCCCACGTCGTTGCAGAGGGCCGCGAGTCGAGTGAAGAGCTGCTCGGCTTCGGCGCGGCGGCCCTGCAAAACAAGGTTGTCTACCAACCAAAAGGAGCAGGGCAGGAAGACGCCCTCGCCTGGCTGGAGTCCATCGCGCGCGCTCTCTGTACGGTAGCGGAGCACGAAGCCGCCCACCATGAGGTCGGTCTCTATGGCTTGGACCGTACCGACGATGCGGGGATCGGTGGCCGGAAGAAAACCTACGAGCGCCATCATGAGCAGGCTCGCATCGACTGTCTCGCCGCCGTAATATTGCGTGAAGCTGTTCTTTGCGGCATTAAAGCCATGCGCGCAGACATCCGCGTGAATGTCGTCGCGGATCCGCTCCCAGCGCGCCACTGGCCCCTTTAGGCCATAGTCTGTCGCGTCCTTTACGGCGCGATCGAAGGCCACCCAGGCCATGACTTTGGAGTGGGTGAAGTGCTGTCGACCACCGCGGACCTCCCAGATACCGTCGTCGGGGAGATGCCAATGGGTCTCGAGAAACGTCATGATGGCGCATTGGATGTCCCAGACGTGAGCTTGTGGATGGAGGCCCACGCTGCGTGCCAGATGCAAGGAATCCATGAGCTCGCCATAGACATCGATTTGGAACTGATCGGCGGCCGCATTGCCGACGCGCACGGGTGCTGCGCCCTCGTAGCCGCGAAGCCACGGGATCTCGCGTTCCCCGATCCAACGCTCGCCGGCTACGCCATAGACGATCTGGAGGTCCGCCGGATTGCCGGCGACTGCGCGCAGGAGCCACTCGCGCCAAGCAGTGGCCTCCTCGGTGTAGCCCGTGGTGAGCAAAGACCAGAGGGTAAAGGTCGCGTCGCGCAGCCAGCAGTATCGGTAATCCCAGTTGCGCGCGCCCCCCAGTTGTTCCGGAAGGGAGGTCGTGAGGGCTGCGGCGATCGCCCCCGTGGAGCGGCAGGCCAGGGCCTTCAGGGTAATGAGTGATCGCCGGACTACGTCTCGCCAGGGGCCTTCGTAATGGCCTCGCGCGGTCCAGGCGCGCCACCAGGCCTCGGTGTGGGCGAGGGCCGCGAACGGTTCGGGCGGCGCACAGGCTGCGTGATGCGTCGGTTGGTAACTGAGCTGGAAGACCTCCTTCTGCCCCGTTGTAAGCGTGAAGCGGGCGACCGTGGTCTGACCTTTGCCGTGTACGGGGATCGTGGCGGTCAGGTAGAGGCTGTCGGGGCCTGCAACCGCGAGCCGCGCGTCGTGCACGCGCCGCACCCACGGGACCGTGGATCCGTAGTAGAAGCGAATGACGAGCGCCATCTCCATGTCGATCGTGCCGCGCACCCCTTCGACGATGCGCACGAGGTGGCAGCGCTCCTCGGAATCATGGCCATTCATGACCATGAAATCCGTAATACGGGCACAGCCTCCCGAAGTCTCGAATTCGGTTTCGAGAATCAAGGTGTCGGGGCGGTAGCGACGGCGTGCGGCGCGGCTACCGCCCACAGGGGCGATCTGCCAATGCCCATTCTCCCGGTCGCCGAGGAGTGCCGCGAAGCACGCCGCAGAATCGATGCGTGGCGCACAGAACCAGTCGATCGAGCCGTTGTTGCCGACCAGGGCCCCTGTGATGGTGTTGCCTATGAGGGCGTAGTCTTCGATTTTCAGGGTGTGATCGTTTGTGACTGACATGGTCCCCCTCGTCGTGCAGAAGCGGTTCCTATCGCCCCGCCCTATGCTTCCTTGCCTGTATAGTCCTTTTGTTGTGTCGCGGGCAAGCCCCGAAGCAGGCTGCGGCGCGCCTTCTCGTGCCGCTTGCGGCTTGACCCCGTACTTAGGTACGGGGCTTAGACTTGTATTTCCTAGGGGCGTTTGGCGAGGGATATGGACAAAGGGATGGAGGTGCGCACGGGCCCGATGGGCCCGAGCGGGCTGTGGGTCGCGGTCGTCACGGGCCTGCTGGCCTCGCTCTGTTGTGTCGGGCCGCTCGTACTGGTCGCGGCCGGTATCGGTGGGGCATGGGTCGCGATGCTCACCGGCTTGGACCCGCTACGTCCCTGGCTTACCGCGCTCTCCGTCGGACTGCTTGGCTTCGCCCATATCCGTCAGTGGCGGGCCAGGCAGCGCGCGGTCTGCGACTGCCAGGCGCAGTCTGCGCGCACAGTTGTGTGGCTCTGGGTCGGCACCGCCCTAGTCGCGGGCGCCCTGCTTGCGCCCTATGTGCTCCCGGTCTTGATTATGCCTGCCATCCCCACGAGCCCTTAAGGAGATCCCATGAAAAACGTTACGCGCTCTATTGTTCTTACCGCGGCCCTGACCTCGGTCGCGATAGCAGTCCCGGCGCTGGCCGCAAGGGGTGCCACGGGATCGCTGCGCGTGGCGGCTCTCCAGTTTTCGCAGGCGGTCATTCACATTCCTGGGATGACCTGCAGCAACCATTCATGCGCCACGACCGTTTATATGGCGCTCATCCGTCTGCCGGGGGTGATGGGTGTGGGTGTCGATGAATCGACGCAAAATGTCACTGTGAAATATATCCCGGGCCGCACAAGCCCGGCCGTGTTCTTGAAGGCCGTCAAGAACGCGGGCTTCCCTGGGACTCTCGTACGCCCCAAGGCCGCCTGAGACCCGAGCTGTTCAGCGGTCAGGCGACGTAGGCGAGGGAGAGTCCGGCTGGGTGGCGCGACTTAAAGGCCGCTTGGTCTGCCACAAGACATACCGGGAGTCCTCATCACGGGCGAGCGCGCGTTTTATGGCGGCGCGCTCCTTGGGGGTGAGGCGGTAGCGGGCCAGGTAAGCGCGGAAGAAGCGTACATAGGCGGCGTCCGGGGAGACGATCATGCGAGCCTCCAGCGCCGTGGCGTGGGCGGCGCGGGCGACATCGTAGGACAGTTGCCGTGCCTGCCCGGGTTTCAGGCGCGTATCGAAGTATTGGCGCTCAAGATCGAGACTGATGCGCCGGCCTATGACGAGGCGGCGAGCTGTACCGGGACATATGTGCCTTGCGCAGTCCTGCCAGATGGTCGCCACCACCTCCGGGGTCGTATAGGTCGGGAAGTCGTGCCCTACGCCGGAATTCATGATGCTGAGGCGGGCGACAAGATCGCGCTTTGCCTTCTGGGGCTCGACACGTAAGCGGATGGTGAGCGCTTTGCGCACGAACCGCGGGTTATGAATGCCGTAGAAGTCGTGCCGGCCCTTCGGCATGTGGCAGGTCTGACACGTCACCCCCACGCGCGCGTAGCGGCTGCGGCGCCATTCCCCGTATACGTTTTCCAGGAGTGCGCCGTGCAGGCGCGCCCCGTTGCCATGGAACTGATGGCAGCTGATACAAAAGCGGCTGCGCGTGAAGTCCTTGCTGGGGGTGAAGCCGTCGTGGACGATACGTCCTGCGGCGAGATAGCTCTCGAGCGGGGGGCCGAAGCGCCGATAAGCGCGCACATGACAGTCGGCACAGGTGACGCCTTGGCGCGCCATGGGGCCAAGCGCTGCGCCCATAAGCGCGGCCCGGACCTCGCGGTTCTGGCGACCGGCGGGAGCGTGACAGAAGAGGCAGCCGCGGATGAAAGCCCAGCGGCCACGGCCTGCGGCCATGAGCTGCCCGACGACCCCCGGCCCCATGGCGAGCGCATGCCGACTCCGGCGCCACTCGCGGTACTGGCGGATGTGGCATTGGCCGCAGGCGCGGGCCGACAGGGCGAGCTGGGCTGCGGGCCAATGGGGTGGCAAACGGCCGCCGACCGGGAGAGGGCGATGCCAGTAACGGCTCAAGAAGGCGGTCGTGGGCCAGGCCCAGGCCGGCGCCGCCCATAGCCAAAGCGCGCACGCTAAGACAAGCCCCGAGGCCTTGTCCCTGCCTCCGCGTTTCCGCAATCGTGCCTCCACTGGCGGCCCGCTCGCCCCGCTCGGAGGATGCGAGCGGGGCCTTCTGGGGTTAGGGCGTCGCGCCACCACAGACGCCCGTCACGTCCTCAGGAGCCGCAGGCGTTCTTCATGTGGCTATTCTTTTTCGCCGCATGCCCCATGGAGCCGCAGGCGTTCCCCATCTTTCCCATGCTCCCCGTCTTCCCCATGCTCCCCGTCTTTCCCATTTTCGATGTGTTCGCCTGGGCGGTGGTGAGGGCCACGGTGGCGGCCAGGGCCATCAAGATAGACAATGCGGTGCTTGTGTTCTTCATAAAGGCTCCTAAAAATGCTCGCGTTGTGGAAACAATTTCGGCATGGGACCGCGACGATTCGACCCAATCCCTCCTCAAGGCCCGGTGGTGGCTTCCATGGCATGGTGGCTGTGCCCCCCAGCCCTCCCGGGTTTCTTGGTGCGGCAGTCCGGGCGCGGACTTGAGGGAAATTCCCGCGCCACGCCGACCCCCCTTGATATTACACGGGGTCGCGGGATTTTCCGAATACCTGACCCGTGGGGCGCGAGGGCGCCTTAGGGTTAAGGACGCCCGGGGCGTGTGCGGTGCCTGCGGCGTCGAAGAGCGTCACGAGCGTAATCGGGCTGTCTCTCGTGGTCATGCGATCCCGGCTTGGCCGCGGGCAAGGGGCAGCCGGGCGCGCCTCGTGTCTCACGGTCCTTCCATGGCGGTTGCCCATTTCGGTTCTGACATCAGGGCTTGCCCAAGGCCATTCACGCCTCCGCGACATTTCTCTTATCACCAAATTGGTGATATCAGTCACCATGCTGGTGACCGACTTCTGGGTCTTGGTTGCTAGAAGCCGCGATTTTTCTGGGCCGGCGCGTGCTGGTCCGTCTCTTGCTACAAACCTCCCGCAACTCCATCCAGATCACTATTGCGGGGGGAATCTTATGACTATAAAAATATCAATGTGGCACCGTAAACTCTGGGCGGGGTTGTGCCTAGGCGCTTTGTCGGGGGCCGCGTTCGCGGCTTTGCCCGCACCCCTGGTGAGCCCCCATTGGCTCCAAGGGCATTTGGGTGACAAAAATCTCGTCGTCCTCGACCTGCGCCCACCTAAGGATTATGCCGCCGGTCACATACCGGGGGCCATCTCCGCGCCGTATGTTCACTGGCGCATGATGGTTCGCAACGTGAATCGCATGCTTCCACCGATTCGGGTCATTCAGGCCTACCTCCGTTCGGTCGGCGTCAGTAATCACTCCGAGGTCGTCATCTACAACGATATCGACACCCCCATGGGGCTCGGACTGGGGGCCGAGACACGCGCCTTCTGGACCCTCAAGGTGTTGGGTCACAAGGGGGAGGCACTTCTAGACGGTGGTTTCGGGGCTTGGCAGCAGGACCACGGTCCTGTGACGACGACGGCAAGACAGGCTCATGGAAATTTTGTCGCCCGTTACCAGCCGCAACTCTATGCGACCTTGCAACAGGTCCGCGCCGATCTGCACCACCATGTCGTATTGGTCGACAATCGCCCGATGCATCAGATCGTGGGCCTCACCAAAGCCCCTTTCGTGTCGCGCTATGGGCACATACCGGGCGCCGTGCCCTACCCCGTGAGCTGGATAGTGGGCCCCACAGGCAATCTCCTTCCGAAGGCGCAGCTCGCGGCCTTGGCGCGCCTTGCGGGTCTGCCGCAAAACCGCGAGGCGCCGGTCGTGACCTACTGCAATACCGGGCATTGGGCGAGCATCGGATGGTTCGTGGCGACCCAAGAGCTCGGCTACAAGAATGTGCGTCTTTACGACGGATCGATGACCCAGTGGGCCTACCATCGCCGCGATCCGATCTCTGTCGGTTTCGTGAATTAGGGCGGCCGGCGATGTGTGCTTCCGCGTTCTTCCGCAAGGAGGGGTCCCCGCGTGCGCGTGGCAAGGGCGTAGGGGTACGCCCCGGTCATGGGGGAGGGCGTACCGTGGCGTCTCGTGCGGCGATTAAGCGGGCGGGCGCAAGGACATCCCGCGTGTCGTGTAGTGCCCCAAAGCGGGGCCAATATTTGACAAATGACATAGCTAAAGACCCAAGGCTGCCCTAAGAGCATGCGAGGGGCCCATTCAAGCCGGAGTGGCTCCTTTCCAAGGGGGTAGAAAACGGTACGGGGGCTTGGGCCACAGGGCCGCAACACCGTGGCACGTTTTGATCGAGCGATTTTGTGCGGGGCGATACAGACAAAGGTCGACGCTTAAAGAAGGGGGAGGAGAAATGCCTATCCAAACTAGGCGCATTTTGAGGACCACGGCCATGGCGGTGGTTCTGCTTGCTCTTGCCGCCTGCCATCACAAGTCCGCCAATCAGGGCGCCGCAGCCAGTTTTACAGGGGCGGCGGCTGCACCCGCTGTGGCGAGCGTCGGCGGGGTGCACTCGGGCGGGATGGCGGGCGGCGGGACAAAACAACCGGCCGGAGGGAAGCAGGGCGCTATGGCCAACGCCTGCGGGGCTTAAGAGGGGTTCGTGAAACAGCGAGGCGACACGCGGACTTCCCGCGCCGTCATCTCGTCATAACCATAAAAGGAACTGGAGGAGTGTGATGAAGCAGCCGAATAGAAGAAAAGTGCGCTGGGCACGGGTCCTGGGGGCGGGTGCGATGTTGGCGACGTCGGCCACGGCATTCGCAGGATTGTTGCCTTCCATGAGTGAAAAACCAATGCCGGCATGGACCATGGTCTACGGCACCGAGAAACCGCAACAGAAACCGACGATGTTGCTCTTTGGTGTGGTGCAGCCCGGGTACTCCTACATCCAGTCGGGCCCGCCTGCGACTGCGACCGTCACGGGCAATGGGCAGTTCAAATTCTACCGCCTGCGTCCGGGCGTGCGCGGTTCGATAGGGCCCAACATCGATTACTATTTTCTCGCTGAGTTCGGGAATAATCCGGCGAATCCCAACAACGGCGTGGTGGGCCACGCGCATGTCTTGGATGGCAATGTGACCTTGAACTACATCCCGGGCGTTCATGTCCAGGTGGGGCAGATGCTGGTGCCATTCGGCGAGGAGGGGTTGACGGCCGCTGGCGTTTTGCCATGGGTGAATTACTCGCCCGCCACCTATAACATCGACTACAACGAGTTTGCCTCGGCTCCCGCTCCTAATGCTATTGACGCGCCTGGGGCCGGCCTCTTCAATGGCGGTCGCGAGATGGGGGTGATGGCCTTCAACCAGTTCGTCCATGGGCCGATGGCCATCGACTACGCGGTGGGGTATTTCAACGGTACGGGTTTATCGCAGACCGAAAGCAGTATGAACCATCCGGATCAGGCTTTTGTGCATGGGGGTTTCGACTTCGGTCCCTTGGGGATTGCCGGCAGCTACGAAGCGGGGCGGCAGGTGATCAGCGGAGCGGGCGCATATCTGCATGAAAGCTTCCATCAAAACAAGTACGCGATCGATGTGCGTTTCGGGAACTACATAAAGGACCCGCTGTGGCTGTGGTATGAGTATCAACATGCCAATAATGGGCAGCCAAGCAGCGAAGGGAATGGCACGGCGCGCGGTTGGTTTGCGGCCGCAGGCTTCCATCCCGTGAAGAAGTTCATGGGGGTGTTCCGCTACAGCGCCTATAACACCGAGAATCTCCTTTCGGTGACGGCGAACACGGCGGGGCCCGTATTCACACCCGGTTTTAACACCGCGACGACGAACGTGAGTCTCAATCAGGACAGCCTGATCGGTGTGTATCTGGCGCGCAAGGGGGTGCGCTATTACGTGGAGTTCGACCATACGACGTTTAACAACAACAGCGCTATGCCCAGTGATAACGCGGTGAGCGTCATGTTGAGCGTGCCGTTTGGTGTGCGCCTACTCCACTGAGGGGTGATGCAGAGGTTCTCCTAGCGTCGTTAGATTGGGGGAGGAGTGATCCTCCCCAC
The DNA here is from genome assembly GCF_054609335.1 of Acidiferrobacter sp. Classification (NCBI taxonomy): domain Bacteria; kingdom Pseudomonadati; phylum Pseudomonadota; class Gammaproteobacteria; order Acidiferrobacterales; family Acidiferrobacteraceae; genus Acidiferrobacter; species Acidiferrobacter sp. Next base: position 112,683 of record NZ_JBTRWP010000001.1, read on the forward strand.
CTTTTTTCTTCATCGGCCTCCAGGGTCTTGTGTCTTGGCGGTCGGGCGCGAGACCGCATGCGGGGCATGACATGAACCTGAAACGCGTGTTGGTAAGCGTTCGCAGGTATACGGGATGCGGCAGCTTGCGTCCGCTCGCGTTGTGCGTTCTTCTTTTGGGGCTGATGTGGATCCCTGCGTGGGGCGCGACCAGGGCGTCTGCGCTGCGTTTCGGCGTGTTGCCCCTGCAAACCCCGGTGGTCTTGGCGCGGCTCTTCATACCCTTGTGTGCGCGCTTGGCGACGGTTCTGCATAGGCCGGTCATCTTCGCGACCGCACCCGACTTTAAGCGTTTCATGGCGCGTGCCCAGGCCGGCCGCTACGATATTCTGTTTCTGAACCCCTATCTCTATCGGCAGCTCTCCGGGTACCGCGCCGTGGCGCGTATCAAGGGTCTCCCTTTCATTGGCCTTTTGATCGCCCACAAGGGAAGCGGTATCGTGGCCTTGACGCCCCGGGTCCTCAAGGGGCGGACCATCGCGTTTCCAGATCGCCAAGCATTCGCGGCGACCCTCATGGTGAAGCGCTATCTGCAGACGCGCGGGGTGAACGTGGATACCGAGATGCACCCCATCTATTTGCGCAGCCAGGATTCCGTGATCTTGGCGGTGGCGCGCGGTCTTGTGGATTTGGGCGGGACCTGGCCTTGGTCGCTCGACCAGGAGCCGGCGAGCGTGCGCGCGCGGGTGCGCGTTTTGGCGCGGACGCCGCCGGGACCGGAGATGCCGATCGTCGTGCGCGACAGCTTGAGCGAGAAGACGGTGAAAGCCCTGCAACAAGCACTCATGGGTCTTACGCGGAGTGTCGCGGGGCGCAGCCTTCTACGGCGCATGCGGATTCCTGGCGGGTTTGCCATTGCCACGCCAGCTGACTATGCCGCCATCCCACGCTGGCCTATCTCCCGCAAGATGGCGCCTGTGCCATGAGACCGCTGCGCTATTACCAGACCTTTCGCTTCAAGGTGGTCGCCTCGATCGCGCTTGTGCATCTCGTCTTGATGTTGACCCTCGTGATCGTTGTCGTCCAAGGTCAGGAGCGCACCATGGATGCGGTCTTGCATCGCAACGCCGAGAGTCTCGCGCGCATGGTGGCGATCGCCTCGCGCAATGCGGTTCTGACTGAGAACCTAGGGACGCTGCAGGAGATCGTCCATTACGCGGTCCACAAGTCGGGTGTGCGGCGCGTGCGTATCACGAATGCCCAGAGAGTGGTCCTGGGACGCAGTGGGCCGCGGCGGATACGCGCGCATTGGCTCACGGTTCGCCATACGATCCGGGTCGGGCGCTATTCCGTGGGCGGTGTCACCTTGAGCTTTTCGCGGGCGGGTGTATTGCGGCAGATGGCGGCGGCCCGTAACACCGGTCTGTTGCTCACCTTGGTGGCGCTGATTCTCGGAGGCGGCGCGGGATGGTTGTTGTCGCGTCACCTCACAGGTGACCTCGAAGGCTTGATGCGCGACATCCAACAGCTGGGGAGCGGTCACGACGAGGAGCGGCGGGTGCAGGTGCGGCGCCATAATGAGGTGGGGGTCTTGAGCGAGGCCTTCAACGCGATGTTGGCGCGGCTCGCGCGTGCCCACCGACAGACCGATATCGAGCGGCGCAAGCAGGCCGAGTCGGAACGACTGGCCTGTCTCGCCGAGACCGCCGCGGCCATCGTCCATGAGATCCGCAACCCCCTGGCGAGCATCGTAAGTGGCGTCGAGCTTATCGTCGACGACAAGGGGGTATCGGAGGGCGAGCGCCGGGAGTTCGTGGCACTTGTGCGGGACGAATCGCGGCGCCTGAATGCCGTTCTCCAGAATTTCCTGAAATGGACGCGGCCGGCTGAGACTCTGCGTGAGGAGGGGGACCTGAATGCGGTCGTGGCGCAGGTGGTGGAGATGTACGATCTGACACTCAATCGCGATCATCACCATGTGTTTCGCTTGGAGCTTTCCGAGGAGTTGGGGCCCGTCTCGTTTGATGCTGATCAAATTCGGCAGGTCGTCTGGAATTTGTTGTTAAATAGCGCCGAGGCCATGGCGAGTCCTGGGACCATTACGCTCATGACTTCGGCCGAGGAGGATTGGGTCTATATGAAGGTGGCGGACACGGGGTCTGGCGTGCAGGGCAGCGTGGAGCGGCTCTTCGCACCGTTTTACACCACCAAGACTGAGGGTACCGGACTGGGCCTTGCCTTGGTGCGCCGCATTGCCAACGCCCATGGCGGCTGGGTCACGATCACCAACCGGTTCCCGGGTGCCCTGGTCGTGTTTGCCATAACGCGGGAGGAGAGTCATGAGCGACATACTGCTGGTGGATGATGAGCTCGCCCTCTTGAAGATCCTGGCGCGCACGTTGGAGCGCGCGGGTTACGGGGTATCGTGTGCAAGCTCGGTGGAGGCAGCCCTCGCCCAGGCGGCGGCCAAGAGCTTCGACATCGTGGTGACGGATCTGAAGCTTACGCACGACGACGACGGCCTGAAGGTAGCGCAAGGGGTGCGCGCCCTGCAGAGCAACATCGGTGTCTTGATCGTTACCGCCTACGCGAGCGTGCCCTCGGCGGTGGAGGCCATGCGTGTCGGGGTCGACGACTACCTTATGAAGCCGGTGGAGACCCAGGAGCTTCTGTTGCGCATAAGCTCTATCCTTGAGCGGCGGCAGTTGAAGCGCGAGGTCCAGACCTTGCGATCACGGCTGCAGGCCGACAAGAAGACCGCCATCATCGGTGAGGAGACCGGGCTTGCGGGGGTTTTCGGTTCCCTCGACCGCGTCGCGTTGTCCGATCTTCCTGTCCTCGTGCAGGGCGAGAGCGGGACCGGCAAGGAGCTCGTGGCGCGCGCCATCCATGACCGCAGCAACCGGCAGGGCCGCTCCTTTGTCGCCGTGAACTGTGCGGCCATGTCCGAGCAGCTTCTGGAAAGCGAGCTTTTCGGGCACGTGCAGGGGGCCTTCACCGGTGCCGACCGCGCGCGTCGCGGCCTTTTCGAGGAGGCCAACAAGGGCAGCCTGTTCTTAGACGAGATCGGCGACATATCGCCCGGACTCCAAGTGCGTCTTCTGCGCGTCTTGCAGGAACAGGAGGTGCGACCGGTGGGTTCCAACGTGGGCCGCAAGGTCGATGTGCGCATCATAGCCGCCACCCACAGGGATCTCGCCACACTCGTGCGCGAAGGGGTATTTCGCGATGATCTCTATTTCCGGCTCAATGTTCTGCTCCTGACGGTGCCGCCCCTGCACGAACGGCGCCAGGATATCCCGGAGCTTGCTGCCTATTTTGTCGAGCGCTATTGCCAGAAGGCCGGGCGCCCGGTACCGCACATCACCGCCGAAGCGTTGCGCGTGCTCGGGCAGGCGCAGTGGCCTGGCAACGTCCGTGAGCTGCGCAACGTGGTCGAACGGAGTCTCACTCTGGCCGCCGATATCGAAGTACTGGATGCCGAAGACATTCACCTGGATCAGGGGAGCAAGGACGTCGGTCCGCCGCTTTTCGCTCATATGCGGGATTTGGTGAGCCTAGAGGAGTTAGAACGGCGTTATCTCGCCTACGTCCTGGAGCGGACGCAGGGTAACCAGGCCAAGGCCGCCGAGATATTGCAGGTCGGGAAGAACACCGTGTGGCGCAGGGTGCGCGACAGCAAGGGGACTTGAGTGGGCCGGACGCAGGTTTTTTCACCAAAGTGCGCAAGAAGCCCCAGGCTTATGGCAGGCCGTGGCTTATCAGGCTGGGATGGTTGATTCGAGTACCGGCCGCCCAAAATAGTAGCCTTGGCCCCAGTCGATGCCGAGGTCCAGGAGTGCGTGTGCGGTGTCGGCATCTTCGATGCCTTCGGCGATGGTTGTTATCCCTAAGTCGTGGCCGAGTCGTGCGATGTCCCGGACGATGGCGGTCATGCGTTGTTCGGATGCAACATGTTCCACGAGCTGTTTTTCTATCTTGAGGAAGGATACCGGGAGCTCGGCCAGATACAGAAATGAGGAGTACCCGCTGCCGAAATCATCAAGCGCCACACGGAATCCATACTCGAGCAAAGGGGCGAGGTGGCGCTTCACGGCTTGGCGATCCCTGAGCATGGCCCTTTCGGTGATCTCGATCACAAACGGCGTCGCATTGGCGCCCTCCAGATCGGCGAGATGGCTTTGATTGCGGGCCTCTTCCAGTAGCGTAGCTAGGTTGTGGGCCTGTGCGAGCAGGCCTGCCGAGGCGTTCACGAAGTGCAGGATAGGGGCGCGGTCGTTTTTGACGCGCTCCACCCAACGGTGCATGGCGAGCGCTATGACGGCCTGATCGATGCGCTGGAGCTGGCCGAGGTGGGCCGCGGCGTCGATAAACTGTCTGGCCTCCAGGATCGTCCCGTTAGGCAGCACGAGGCGTGCGAGCGATTCGTCGGCCACGAGCGCCCCATCTTTCAAGGAGACGATAGGTTGCGCCGCGGCCATGACGCAATCGCGCCCCAAGGCCTCCTCGATCTGTCCGCCCACAAGAAAGATGCTTGGGGTGGAGCCCGCCCTACGGACCCGATTGCCCCCCTCTTGTTTCGCCCGATAGAGGGCGGCGTCGGCCAGGGTCATGAGTTCGGCTGTGGTCTTACCGTCGGAGGGGGAGGAGGCCACTCCTATGCTGGCTGTCACACGCAGTTCGCGGCCTGCCACGAAGATCGGCGTATTGGCGAGCTGGTCGCGGATACGTTCCATGCTGTAGAGGGCCGAGTCGGGTTCGGCGCCTGGGAGGAGGCAGAGAAACTCTTCTCCGCCCCAGCGTCCTACCAGGTCGCCTAGGCGCATGCTGCCCCGCAGGATCTTGGCGGTATGCACGAGCACTTCGTCGCCGATGGTGTGGCCGTAGGTGTCGTTTATGACCTTGAAGTGATCGAGATCTATGAGTCCGAGACTGTAGATCGGGGGCGCCTGTGAGTCCTGCGTATGAAAACGCCCTACGGCATCTTCGATGACGTTGCGCCGATAGAGTCCGGTCAGGATGTCATGACGTGCAAGGTAATTGGCGCGCGACTCGGCGGCCTGCCGCAGCGCTTCTTGATCGAAACCGTCGAGGGCGAACGAGATGTCCTCGGCGATACGTTTTAGGAGATGAAGCAGGTCGTCGTCGAAGAAGTGGGCCTCGTCGGAGAACACCCAGAGTGCGCCGCTAACGCGACCCTCTCGCTTGAATGGGAACGCCCCGGCTGACGAGCCCGCAGCCGCCACTGTGTCTTGTTCGACGCCGAACGATGGCCCGTCATGGTCGTCCTGTTGCACAACAGCTTCACCGGCCGTGATGGCGGCGCGCGAGAGGGCGAGGACAGTGGCCTCAGACGCTAGGTGCCCGGTTTCCCAATCCTGGGAGAAGTTGGCGGCGACGCGTAAATTGTCGGGGGAGGATTCGACCACGACGATGGAGGCGGATCGCAGGTGTCCGTATTCGACCGTGGTACGGCAAATACCCTCGAAAAGGGCCTGAGGGCTCGTGCGGCATGCGACCAACTGGTCGACCTGACAGAGCGCCGAATAAAAGTCCGTGACGTGGCGCAGGCGTTCCTCGGACTGCTTGCGTTCGGTAATGTCGTGGCATATCGCGACATAGTGGGTTACGGCACCCGAGTCGTCGCGCACGACGCTGATCGTAAGCCATTCAGGGAAGATCTCGCCGTTTTTGCGCCGGTCCCAGATCTCCCCCGCCCAGTGGCCGCTCGCGAGCACCGAGCGCCAGAGGTTGGCGTAGAACACCGGACCGTGTCGGCCCGACTGCAGAAGTCTTGGCGATTGCCCGATCACTTCTGAGGCGGCGTAGCCGGTGAGGCGCTCGAAGGCGCCATTGACGGCGATGATGCGATTGGCGGCGTTTGTGACCAAAATAGCCTGCATGCTGTTATCGAAGACAGCCGCCGCGAGATTTTGTTTGTGCGCCATCTCGGTGTGCCAGCTCATGTCGCGGACGATGGCGACGTAGGCGCGTTCGCCCTCTTCAATCGCACTCGTTATACTGACATCGGCAAGAAATATCTCGCCATTTCGTCGACTGAAGTAGGCGCTGTAGCAGAGACTGTCGGGCCGCGCGCCGTCAGGGTGCGGGCGGATGGGGGCATCGGTGCGCCACGTTCGGAGGCTTTCGCCAGCCAGGGCCTGCGGTTCACAGCCCAAAATGCGGCCGGCCTCCTTGTTGGCGGCCTGGATGATGCCTTGGTCATCCATGACAAAGACGGCATCTGTACTGAGCTCGAGGAGAAACGCGAGTTTGCTACGCAGGCCGGTTTCTCCTGGCTGCATAGGCACCCCCCTTCTTGTAAGTATGATCGTCTCCGGCGGCTCTCCTGCGGCCGGAGCCCCTTCATGGTGATATGGTGCAGGTCGTGCGCCTATGCCTCCTTATGGTGACTTACCATTCAAGTATAGACAGTCGCTGGCCTTTTTCGCCCCCGCGAGACAGGTGGTGCGGGCGGGCCGGCATCGCGCTGGCGTCTGGACTGGTCTTGCGCCGCGTTCAGGAGGCCAACCAAGGGGAGCGGCGATCGATCGCCGGACCGCTTCCCTCCCGGCGGGGAGTCCTTTACAATGCGTTGCACTGGGGCGGTAGCTCAGCTGGGAGAGCGTCGCGTTCGCAATGCGAAGGTCGGGAGTTCGATCCTCCTCCGCTCCACCATAAAATCAAGCACTTACGCGGAATTAGAGGCTCACGGTAGGCGACTTTGCTGTAACGGCGCTGTAATCGTGAAGAAAAACGGGCTAAAGTAACTCCATTAACGGATGGGGTTAACTATGGCATCGTTCATTCCGCGTAAGGGGCCAGGAGGTAAGCGCGTCTGGCAAGCGCACGTTCGGCGGCGTGGTTATCCCGCCCAAGTGAAGACCTTTGACGCCAAGGCGGACGCCGAGGCCTGGGCGCGCAAGCTTGAAGGGGAAATGGATCGCGGCGTATTCGCCTCCCGCGCCGAGGGGGACAACACTACTTTAGCCGAGGCCTTGGCCCGATACCGGAAAGAGGTATCGAGCCAAAAGCGTGGGGCAGCCCAAGAAGCCTCTGTAATTACCGCCTTGACCAATAGCCCTTTGGGTCGCCAGACCTTGGGCTCGCTGCAAGGGAAGGTTCTGGCTCTTTACCGCGATGCGTTGCTCTCCGAAGGATACAGCCCAATCACTATCAAACGCCGGTTCGCGATCCTGTCCCATCTTTACAAGATCGCGGCGCAAGAGTGGGGGATGGGTGAACTTGTCAATCCGGTCCCGCGCGTATCTATACCGCGCGTCCAAAATGCCCGCGATCGCCGCCTCGTTGATAACGAGCGGGATATTATTGTATCTGCAGCGCAGGTCTACGGCGGTGAGATAGGCCCCCTTATCACCTGGGCCATCGAGACCGCCATGCGCCGCGGGGAGATCGCGGCCATGCGATGGGAACACCTGGACCGGAAGGCGCGAGTCTTGCTGCTACCGGAAACCAAGAACGGGGCGCCACGGCGGGTGCCGCTGTCCGTGCCGGCGCTGGCGGTCTTGGACGCGCTCCCTAGGCGCATGGGCCATGCGGCCCACGATGTCGACGGGCGGGTATGGGGCATGCGTCCCGACTCGATCAGCCAGGCCTTTGAGCGGGTCTGTAAGGCCGCCGGTATCGAGGGCCTAACCTTCCATGACCTGCGGCATGAGGCCACCTCACGCCTGTTCGAGAAGGGCCTGAATCCGATGCAGGTGGCGGCCATTACGGGCCACAAGACACTGCAGATGCTCAAGCGGTATACGCACTTGCGGGCTGAGGATTTGGTGGGGATGCTGGGGTAGGAGCCGTCCTTTACTGATAATTAAAACAAGTCACGATAAAAACATCGTTCCCGTCACTACCGCCGCCTTGATCGTAGATGTACCAATCATAGGCGCCTGGAGAACCGCCAGCGATCGTTAGTTGGACTTGGCTGCTATAACTGTAGTGAGTGTTGCCCTCGCTAAATTGATCGTAAGTTCTTTCACACAAGGCGTAGGGCCCAACGACTGCGGGGCCCCAATTATTCCATCCTTCATAGTCCGCTACAGCTACCAGCTGCTTAAACGCGCTATTCCAACTCCCCCCCTGACACACCATCAATTGCCCGCTGCCATTGCTATTGGTCCCGATCGCGCCGTTGGTCGAGCAGCCTTCGCCCTGGTAGATGACGCCGCTGGCCGGGTTGGTTGTGAACTGCACGGTGCCGGTGTTGGTAACGGCGTTGCCTCCGGTATTGAGGTTGGTCTGCATGGTGTTGACCTGGGGGTTGCCAGGCACCGCCACGCGGTACAGGTAGGTGCTGGAGACCGTACCGGAATTGAAGTAGACCAACGCGGCCGGGGTCCCGGGCTGCGCCGTCAGCCCGAACTGCGTGACTGGCAGCTTCCAGCCCCCGAAGGCGCCGATCGCGTCACCGGTGTCCGCCTGATACAGCCCCGGCCCCGTGTTGGGCTGGAAACCGCCCTGCTGACCCATCTCGGAGGCGATCTCCGGCAACATGTCCGGATGGACGGGGCGTCCACCGGTGACGTTGATCAGGGCATCGATATCGTTGGCGGCGGGTTGGTAGAAGGACACCTGCCAGGTCTGTCCGTAGGCGTTGATCGCTGATGTCGAGGGGGGCAGGTAGCCGGTCGTGATGAGTGTTAACGATCATGTAAATCCGCGTCTTTCTGACACATAGACGCGGATTTACATGATCGTTAACAGTCATAGGACGCAAGCGTGGCTTGGCGCACCACCACGTCACGCGCCTTGATGTGCGCGGGCAAAGGGGCGAGCGGCGGGGGTTGGTGTCGGCGGCCACGCTCTTGCTCCAGGGCCTTCTGGACTGCGTGGGGATGCGGCACCCCACGGCCTAAGGCCTCGGTGAGGGCGGTATCCAACGCGGTGGCCCCATAGCGTTCGAGGAGATCCTCTAACGCGTGAATCACACGCGCCAAGGGCTCCCCGCGGGAGGCGGCAGCGGCTATGAAGGCCTGACTGTTTGGCACGGCGTGCCCGAGGCGATCGATGCCACTATGCCCGCGGGCGGCGGCCTTCGCGGACCGCAAGGCCTCGATATGGGCAGGGTCCTCGATCTGCGCGAGTCGGTCATAGCTACGGACATGGGTGGCGAGAACCTCGGTCCCACAGACGATCCGAACCTGGTGTGGGTCAGCGAGCACGGAGAGCGTCTGCCCGACCTGCGCAGGAGGCACCGAATAATCGTTTCCATCAAAGCGCGCATACGGCGTCTTCCCGATCCGCACCGTGACCTGTTCGATCACGGGATAAGGATTATCGGGGAGCGGGAGCAAACGCGGCTGCTCGTCGGCAAAGACTGCGCGGACTGTGCGCGTGCGGTCTTCCGGGCACACACGATCCGCTGCAAAACCTGCACACCATGCCGTCGCTTGGCGATTCAGATCGTCTAGATCAGTAAAGGAGCGAGCCGCAAAGAACGTGTCGCGTATGGTTCGTATGGCACGCTCCACCCGGCCCTTCTCGTTGATATGGGCTTAAGCCCATATCCCTCAAAAGCATTGGCGCGACCGGCCCGACCTGATGGCCTTCCTCCGCACCTTGTAGCGGAATATTATGTGCTGTTCGATTTCCTTAAAGGCACTGCCTTGGCCCGAATCGTTATCGAGCAGCACATATTTGTGACCACACCATATTCGTTGCCGCGCGCAATCGCCACCGGGCGTGGTTCGAAACGATAGTGGCTAGCGAAGGCCAATAAAGTCGGGTTGAAACGAATGGCGTCTCCCCGCCGCTCTAAGACCGCGCTGCGGAGGTTGTCGTACAGTATGACCCGAGGCAGGCCTTGCCAGGCGTGAAAGGCCCCGAGATGACCACGCAGGAAGTTCTCCATGCGCGCATCGAGGGAAAAGCGCAGGAAGATCTGGCGGGAATAGGACAGCACCATCACAAACGCCATAAGGGGACGCTTCGCGCGCCCGATCACGAGATGCCCGAATGATGCCCAATCGCATTGGCCTTGCTCGCCAGGCAAGGTGCGCAAGCGCAGATAGGCCTCGGGCGTGCGGCGTGGACGATGGCGTTTGATCGCTCGCCGAAAGTGGCTCACGCTGCCCCGATAACCGCGCTCATAGGCCATCTGATACAAGCGGGTCGCGGTCAAACGCGGGAAGGTCTGTAAGGTCTCGATCAGAAACGGCAGATAGGGGTCGATCAACTGCGGGCGCGCCGTGCGTCCTAGGGGGGCGCCCGCGTCTTCTACGAGCACGCGTCTGACCACCGAATGGTGAATGTGGAGTTGACGGGCAATCGTGCCTACCGCCCAGCGCTCGGCATGGTAATAGCGCAAGATCAAGGCGTGGGTCTCGGGAGATATCATGGGTCAGGGATCCTGTCAGAGGGGAAAAAGCCGCACCGGGTCCTCTGCGGACGGTCTCGCACAAACCCCCGTCGCACGGCCGCCGCACAGAGACACCCACATTGGGCGCACTGCCCGAAAACGGGGGTGCGAGGACCTTGTGACAAGGGGCGTTTATCGTCAGCCGCCGCATCGCGGGAAAGTACAGCACGGTCTAAGCGAGGGCGGGAACTCTGATGCGTCACGTTTTTACGAGAAGCCCGGTACCGGCCGGCGCGCGCCGCATGATGAAAGCGCCCCGGACGGGTCGCTTGATAGCGTCGCCCGGCGGCCCGGAGACTCTCACGCCGAGCCTGCGCAGCACAGATCCGTGTGCAATAGCGTTGGCCCCGGTCACACCGGCGGCACAGAAGGACTTGAGCGCGGCACCGCACACACAAAAAGAATCGGGCAGTCGGTTCCAGTGAACACTCTCAGACGTAAGAGTGTGGCTGTATTTTCCAATCCTTAAATGATACTGAACGAGGGTCTGTTGACGCGTCCCTGGAGGCCAGGGTCAGGCAACCCGGTGTTCCTGTTCAAAGATCGTCTTAAAGAGCTTCTGTTTGGCCTCATTCAAC
>NZ_JBTRWP010000002.1:0-37768 GCF_054609335.1 Acidiferrobacter sp.
GGGCGGAAAGGACTCAGGTCTTGCCCGGTCTCGCACCTTTTGCCGATAACAACCGCGGACGTGTGCGCCTTAGAGTAGCCCCACCATCCCGGGCGGCAGCGGGCGCATTGCCAAGCCGCCGAGCACCTAAAGGAGGCCTTGTGTCCGCCGACCTGCACCTGCACCCTTGCGTCATACGTATCGACGGGCTTGATATTGCAAGCCATGTGGGCGAAAACCTGCTCGACGCCCTGGCCCGCGCCCACCACTACATCCCCCATCTCTGCTACAACCCGGCCTTAGGCCCCATAAAAACCTGCGACACCTGCTTTGTCACGGCCGACGGCGTGCTCGTCCGCGCCTGCACCCTGCTGGCCCATGACGGCCTGGAGGTCAGAACCCGGGATGCCGCATCGGAAGCGGCGCGTCGTGAAGGTCTGGACCGGGTCCTCGAAAAACACGAACTGTACTGTTCCGTGTGCGACAACAATAACGGCGACTGCGAGATCCACGATGCGGTCGACAGGCTCTCCGTGCGCCATCAGCGTTACCCCTATAGGTCCAAGCCCTATACCGCCGACGCCTCAAACCCCTTTTACACATACGATCCTCTGCAATGCATCCTCTGCGGACGCTGCGTGGAGGCCTGCCAGAACATACAGGTCAATGAAACCCTAACGATAGGCTGGGAACTCGAGCATCCACGCGTCCTATGGGACGGGGGCCAGCCGATCAACGAGTCGAGCTGCGTGTCCTGCGGCCACTGCGTGACGGTATGCCCCTGTAACGCCCTCATGGAAAAGACCCTACTCGGTAAGGCCGGTCCCTTCACCGGCTGGCCCGCGCCGCTAAAGCGCGAAATGATCGACTTCGTGAAGGGCGTGGAGCAGACCACGACCTACATCCCGATCACCGCCCTATCGAAGATCGACGAATACCTGCGCCATGCGGAGCAGAAGATCACGAAGACCGTGTGCACCTTCTGTGGTGTAGGGTGTTCCTTCGATATCACAACCCGCGGCCGCAATATCCTGAAGATCCAACCGGAACAGGGGCCGGCCAACGGTATCTCGACCTGCATCAAAGGCAAATTCGGATGGGACTTCGTGAACAGCACGGACCGCCTCGTCAAACCCCTCATTCGCGAAGGGTCCGCGTTTCGCGAGGCCAGCTGGGACGAGGCCTTGGCGCGCATCCATGAACGATTCTGTGCGATTCGCGCAAGCCACGGGCCCGATGCCCTGGGTTTTGTAGCCACGAGCAAGGGCTCGAACGAGGAGGTCTATCTCACGCAAAAGTTCGCGCGCGGCGTCATCGGCACGAACAATATTGATTGCACCTCGCGCTACTGCCAAAGTCCGGCTACCAAGGGGCTCATGCGCACAGTGGGCTATGCGGGCGACTCGGGCACCATGGACGACATCGACGACGCCGAACTGTTGCTTTTGATCGGCACGAACACCGCCGACAGCCACCCAGTCCTCGCGAGCCGCATCAAGCGTCGCCTAAAGCGCGGCCTGGTGAAGGTAATCGTCGTAGACCTCCTACGCCACGAAATGGCCGAACGCGCCACTCTCTTCCTGCGGCCGAAGCCGGGTACCGACCTCGTGTGGCTCTGTGCCGTGACGCGCTACATCCTCGACTGCGGACTCGAGGACCGCGTATTTCTCGAAAAGCGCGTGAACAATCTGGATGCCCTGCACGCCTCGCTCGCCCCATTCACCCTCGCCTATGCCCACGCCGAGACCGGCATCCCCGAGGCCGAGATCGCACGCATCGCCGAAATGATCGTCGCCGCCTCGGGCGTCTGCGCCCTCTGGGCCATGGGCGTGACACAGCGCACGACTGGGAGCGACACAAGCACCGCCATCTCGAATCTGCTCTTGGTCACGGGCAACTATGGGAAAAAGGGCTCCGGGGCTTACCCCTTGCGCGGCCACAACAACGTCCAGGGGGCCGGCGACTTCGGCGCATTGGCCGAAATGCTGCCAGGCTACTTGAAGGTCTCGGACCCGAAGGCCCGCGAACACGTCAGTCGCGCCTGGGGGGTCGAGATCCCCGCCCGGCCTGGACTCAACAACCACAGCATGATCGACGCCGCGCACGCGGGCGACCTCAAGGCCATGTACATCATTGGGGAGGACACGGCGGTCGTCGATGCCGACACCTATCACACCCAAAGGGCGCTGGCGAAGCTCGACTTTTTGGTCGTCCAGGACATCTTCATGAGCACCACCGCCCAGTTTGCCGACGTCGTGCTGCCGGCCTGCCCAAGCCTCGAAAAGGAAGGCACCTTCGTGAACACGGAACGACGCATCCAGCGCTTCGAGCGCGCCCTCGATCCGCTCGGGGAATCGAAACCGGACTGGCTGATACTCTGCGAGCTCGCCAAACGCTTCGGTCACCGCTGGGACTACGCCGGACCCCGGGAGATCATGTCGGAGGCCAGCAAGGTGGCGCCGATCCTGGCCGGGGTCACGTACGACCGCCTCGAAGGCTATAACTCGCTCGTCTGGCCGGTCGACGCCCAAGGCCACTCCGAGATGCTCCTCTACACGGAGAGCTTCCACACCGAGGATGGCCGGGCCAAACTCCATCCCGTCCATTGGCACGCCCCTGTCGAGCGGGCCTGCGCCGAATACGACCTCACCTTGAACAACGGGCGCGTGCTCGAGCATTTCCAGGAAGGCAATCTCACCTCCCGCGTCCCAGGCATTGTCTCCAAGGTCAACCAATTTTATGTGGAGGTATCGCCGGAGCTTGCCGATGAACTTGGCATCAAGACTGGGGCTTGCGTGACACTCACTTCGCGCCGCGGCAGCGTGGAGGCTCGCGTATTGGTGAGCCCCCGCGTCATCGGGCGCGAACTGTACACTGTGGAATTCTCCTTAAAGGAGCCCATCAACCGCCTGACGGGCAAGCACACCGACGCGGCGACCCAGACGCCCGCCTTTAAGGAGCTGACCGTGAAACTCAAGGTGCTTACGCGCGAAGGCCCGTCGCCTGTGCCGCGCTCCAATCCCCGCTTTGGCACGCGCACCCCCCAATCCGGCGTCGAGGTCGAACGCAAATGGAAGCGCGACGAGTATCGGCCCATCCCGGGCACGGTGGCCGCCCGCGCCGGAGACCCGTCATGAGCGCACCCATCGATTACCGTCATGTGCCGATGCCAGAGGCGGCCGCGGAAAAGGAGCTCCTCGAACTCCTGGAGGCGCTCTCCCGACAGGGCATTCTGCGTTTCCTGACCGCACTCATAGGGGCACTGCCGGACGCCGGCCTCATCGTGGCCCGCGGCCTGAACTCCCAAGAATCGCGCCATGCGGTGCAAAATATCGTCACGCTCTTGCGGACCTTGGGGCACGTGCCGGCGCAAGACTTCTCGCGCTTCATGGAGGCCGTGTCGGTCGCCACACAAGGCGTGGAACGCGAAACCGAAACCCCGCACGACGGGATCAGTGATCCACCGGGGATCACCGGCGTCTACCGGCTCCTCCAAGACGACGCCCTCTGGCGCGCCTTAGGCCCCCTGCTAGGGGGTCTCAAGACCTTCGGCGAGAGCCTCGCCCAAGGGGCGCCCTCCAAGGCGCCGCCGCCGCGCGAGCCCCTGCTTTGATACGCTAAAGCCAGCCGCGCTCCTTGAAGGAGACGATGTGGCCATCGCCGACCACGAGATGATCGACGACCCGTACGCCGATCAAGCCAAGTGCCGCAGCAAGCCGCACAGTGAGATCCCGATCGGCCAGGCTCGGCTCCGCGTGCCCTGACGGATGATTGTGGACAAAAATAGCGGCGGCGGCGTTATGGACCAGGGCGCGTTTTACCACCTCGCGCGGATATACGGCCGCCGCGTCTATCGTACCTTCGAACAGGACCTCCTCCACGAGCAGACGGTGACGGATATCGAGAAACAGGCAGGCGAAGACCTCACGAGGGCGATCCCGGAAGGCGGCCGTAAGATAGCGGCGTGTCACCAAAGACGACGAGAGCACTGTGTCGCGACGCAGGCTCTCGCCTAAATGGCGCCGCCCCATCTCTAGTACGGCGCGCACCAGGGCGTATTTGGCAGGCCCAAGACCGGGTGCCTCGCAAAACGCACCCTGCTCGACTGTCAGCAGACCGCGCAATCCCCCGAATCGCGCAAGCAACATGCGCGCAAGGTCCACGGCAGTCTTGCCGCTCACCCCGGTTCTCAGGACAATGGCCAAGAGCTCGGCGTCGGACAGAGCCTCGGGGCCGTGTTGTAACAGGCGCTCGCGCGGACGTTCGTCTACGGGCCAAGCGGAAATGGTCATGGCGACTCCTTACCGCTACGATAGCAAGAGGAGGCACCGCGCGCCGTCCGGAAAATCGCCGGCTCGCCAAAAGGATGGGAACGGGACATGCGGGATAGGGCCTCGCCTCAAGATCGTCGGGTGGTGCTTGGCATCACAGGTGGCATAGCCGCCTACAAAGCGCCGGAACTGGTGCGCCAACTGCGTGCCGCGGGCGCCGAGGTGCGTGTCGTGCTGTCACGGAGCGCCACGCGTTTCGTCGCTCCCGGGGCCCTTGCGGCTGTGGGCGCGGAACTGGTCGACGACGAGGGCATGGGGATGCTTCACATCGACCTTGCCCGCTGGGCCGACGTCGTGCTAATCGCGCCTGCGACGGCCCACCTCCTGGCGCGACTTGCGATCGGCGCCGCGGACGACCTGCTCACGACCCTCTGCCTAGCCACTGAGGCCCCCCTCTGTGTCGCACCCGCCATGAATCGTGTAATGTGGGAACATCCGGCGACGCGTGCCAATCACACGCAACTCCTGGGGCGGGGCGTGCTGTTCGTGGGGCCCGGACAAGGCCCTCAGGCCTGTGGTGAGAACGGCCCTGGGCGCATGAGCGAACCCGCCGAGATCGTGGCCGTCCTTGAGCGACTCTGGAGCGAAACCGGCGCCTTGCGCGATATCCCGGCACTCGTGACCGCAGGCCCTACCTATGAGGCCTTGGACCCGGCCCGCGGCTTCACCAACCGAAGCTCCGGGAAGATGGGTTACGCCATCGCGGCGGCACTTGCCGAGCAAGGGGCGCAGGTCATCCTGGTGTCGGGTCCCACGGCCCTGGCCGCCCCTCCGGGGGTGCACCGGGTCCTCGTCACCAGCGCAGCTGAGATGCGCGAGGCGGTCCTTGCCCACCGCGGCAGGATGCGGCTTTTCGTGGGCGCCGCCGCCGTCGCCGACTATCGACCGGAAACAATCTCGCCACAGAAACTGAAGAAGCAGGCGGACACCCTAACCATCACGTTCGTCCGGAACCCCGACATTCTAGCCGAGGTTGCGCAATGGCAACCCCGGCCGTTTACCGTAGGGTTCGCAGCCGAGACCGAGGAACTCGAGAGCCACGCCCGCACCAAGCTCGAAAAAAAGGGACTCGATCTCGTGATCGCAAACCCCGTGGGGGAGCCGGGTGCCGGCTTTGGAGAGGATCAAAACCGCGTGACCCTGATCGATAGAGACCGCACCGTCGCGTGGACCGCCGCGCCCAAGACCGAGATTGCGCGCCAGATCGTGACGGAGATCATCAAACGCTTACCGAGGAACACACACGCGTGACCGGACCCATTGTAGATCTCAAGATCCTGGATACACGCTACGGGAAGGAATTCCCGCTGCCCACCTACGCCACCGCGGGTTCCGCAGCCGTGGATCTGCGCGCCTGCGTCAAGGAACCGCTCACTCTGGCGCCGTCGGACTGCCGGCTCGTGCCGACCGGTCTTGCCCTGCATATCGCCGACCGCGCCTATGCCGCGCTCATCCTGCCGCGCTCGGGGCTTGGACACAAAGGGCTCGTCCTCGGCAATACCGTAGGCCTCATCGATTCCGACTATCAGGGCGAGATCAGCTTGTCCTGCTGGAACCGCAGCGGCGAGCCGTTCACGATCGCCCCGGGCGACCGCGTGGCCCAGCTTTTGATCGTGCCGGTGGTCACGGCACACTTCCGTATCGTCGACCAATTCGAGCAGGCGACCGAGCGTGGCGAGTCCGGTTTCGGTCACTCGGGCATCCGTTAGCATACCAACCTCGCCCGGCCACGGGCCCCACCAGGAGACATGTGACCGATGACCCCGACCTCCACCGCAACACGTACCGATCTTCCGCCCGCCGGCATTTTCAAGTCCTACGACATACGGGGCATCGTCGACGTCGAGTTAAAACCCGAGCATGTGCGCGCCATCGGACAGGCAATCGGCAGCGAGGCGCGTGACCGTGGTCGCTCCACGGTCGTCATCGCCCGCGACGGGAGGCTTTCGGGACCGACACTGCTTCAGGCCTTAAGTGCGGGACTCACCGCAAGCGGCTGCGACGTCATCGACATAGGGCTCGTGCCCACCCCGCTGCTCTACTTCGCCACCCTGGCCTTCGAGACCGGGTCGGGCGTCATGCTGACCGGGAGCCACAACCCGCCCCAATACAACGGTTTGAAGATCCTGCTCGACGGCGAGACCTTGTCCGGCGCGCAGATCACGGCGCTCTACCAACGCCTCGTCGAAGGCCATCTTGCAAGCGGCGCCGGAACGAGCCGCTCCGCCGACATCCGCCAGACCTATCTCGATCGGGTCACAGGCGATGTGCGGCTAAAGCGCCCCTTAAAGGTCGTGCTTGACTGCGGCAACGGCGCGACCGGAGAGGTCGCCCCAGCCCTCTTTGGCGCGCTGGGCTGCTCTATCACCACCTTGTTCGGCGAAATTGACGGACACTTCCCCAACCACCATCCCGACCCGAGTCAGCCGGAAAATCTGCGAGACCTCCAGAAGCGCGTTATCGCGGAAGGGGCCGATGTCGGGCTTGCCTTTGACGGAGACGGGGACCGCCTGGCCGTGGTGGCGCCGGATGGCGCCATCATCTGGCCGGACCGACAACTCATACTCTTCGCCCGCGACGTCCTGTCCCGCCACCCCAATGGCCAGATCCTCTACGATGTCAAATGCTCGCGCGCCCTGGACGAGGCGATACGGGAGGCCGGCGGCCGCCCCCTCATGTGGAAGACCGGGCACTCTTTCATAAAGGCCCGCATCCGGCAGGGCGACGTGCTGCTCGCCGGCGAGATGAGCGGCCACATCTTCTTCAAGGAACGCTGGACCGGTTTCGACGATGGGCTGTATGCCGGGGCTAGGCTTTTGGAGCTCCTCGCCAAGAGCCCCGTGCCGCCGGCGGCGGTCTTCGGCGCGCTCCCCAACACCGTCAACACCCCGGAGATTCAGATCCAGGTTACGACCGAAAGTCCGCACGCCTTGGTGGATCTCCTGGTGCAGGCCGCGCATTTCCCGGACGCCCGGGTCACAACGATAGACGGCCTGCGGGTAGATTTTTCGGATGGCTTCGGACTCATACGGGCCTCCAACACCACCCCCATACTCGTGTTGCGATTCGAGGGCACGACACAAGAGGCGCTCGAACGCATCCAAGCCCGTTTCCGCGATCTCATGACGGGCGTGCGGCCGGCGCTGGCGACCTGGTAGACGCACGGCACAGCGTAATTATTCCCCGGAAATTTCCGCGGATCCGACGGGGTCCGGGGTTGTCAGCACGGGGATTTGGCGCCATCCTGTAGGGCTGTGGCACGACCCAATAACCGAAAAATGAGGAGAACAGTCACCATGCGTCGATTTCTCACTGGAGCCGCATTAGCGCTCGGAACCGCCGGCATCTGCTATGCGCACAACCCGCTGAACGCGATCAAAGGGCCCCACATCGACCTCGACAAGACGGTGATCAAAGTGCCGCTCGCGAAGGGGGTCTCTCCGAAAGACGCGGTGCAGGCCATGAAGATCGAAGCAAATACCGTCAATATGAAATACGTGGGTGATCTGCCGCTCTCGAAACAACTGAAATTGATGGGTATCAAATCGGGCATCCTGACCGTGTATGAGTTCTGCAGCCCGCCCATAGCACACATCATGGTGGAAGCCGACCCGGCCTTCGCTGCCTACCTTCCCTGTCGCATCACGATGGTGGCCTCGCGCGGCCGTGTCTGGCTCGAAATGTTGAATCTCAACATGATCATCAATGGGGCGCATCTGAAGGGCAAAATGCGCAGCCAAGCCCTACGGGTACGCAACGACCTCGACTCCATCCTCTGGGCCGGCGCCCGGGGTAACTGGTAGAGCCGGTGCACAAGGCCGGCTGGGCCCTGGTGCTCACCGTCCTCCTGGCGACCCCGGCGCCGGGCCATGCGGCCGCGACCGGGGTGATCTTCCAGGTAAGCACGAACTCCCCCGCCACCTGGAAGGTGGCCGTCCATAATGTCCGCAACCTCGAGCGAGCCACCGGCATGCCCGGCAATCGCATCGAGGTCGTGGTCTTCTCCCGCGCAGCGCGCATGCTACTCAAGGACTCGCCCGTGGCCCCCAATCTGGATGCCCTCCATGCATCGGGGGTCACGATCGAGGCCTGCAAAGCCAGCATTCGTAAGGTGGGGCTCAAGCTCTCGACGATCCTCCCCTTCGTGCGCTACGTTCCCTCGGGGGTGGCCGAGATCGTGCGCCGCGAGCGCCAGGGCTGGGCCTACGTACGGCCCTGAGAGCGCGCCCGAGTCATGGGTACACCGTCAAGCCGCGCGCGCCCCCGGGAACTGAATCAAGACCTTGGTGTAACCATCCACCCGTTGGTCAAATTTCTGGTAGGCCTCGGGAGCCTGGTCGATCGCGATCCGATGACTCACGATCTTGCTGGGCTTGGCGCGCCCGGCAATGATGAGGTCGCGCAGAGACTCGTTATAGAGCTTCACAGGGCACTGCCCCATGCCGACGGTCACGGCCTTGTCGAAGAGCTCCGCCATAGGCAACGCGAAGACGCCTTGCTTGGCTTCCGCCGTCTTCCCGCCGGGGTCCGGCGCTATATACACCCCAACGATGCCGATGTGGCCGGCCGGATTCACGAGTTTCACCATGTTTTCCAGGACCTGCGTCGGTTTTTCACGGGCATAATCCCGGTCGTCCCGCGCCTGATAGCCCACGGCATCGATCACGCACTCGACACCCTTCAGCTTGTCTTCGCCTGGGCGCAGACGCCCCCGCAAGCCAGGCAGCTTGGCGCGCAGGGCGAAGATCTGCTCCACCGGATCGCCATCGCGGGCGTTGATGGGGGTCGCGCCCAACTCCTTGACCTTATCGAGGCGCTCGGGCACGAAATCGATAACATAGACCTCCGAGGCGCCCTTGAGCAAAGAGCTCAGTGCCGCCATGAGGCCCACGGGGCCGGCCCCGAAGATCGCCACGCTCTTGCCGGCCGCCACCTGGGCAAGCTCCGCCCCGTAGAAGCCCGTGGGGAACACGTCAGCCAACAGAATGAAATCCTCTTCCCATGAATCGAATGGCTTGCCGGGAAGCTTCAGGCAATTGAAGTCCGCGTTCGGCACCAGGACGTACTCGGCCTGTCCTCCGCCATAGGGCCCCATGCCCGCATAACCGTAGGCGGCATGTGGCTTCTGGGCATCCATGGTGAGGCACATATTGGTCAAGCCGCGGTGGCAGTTGTAGCAATAACCGCAGGCGATATTGAACGGCAGCACCACCCGATCGCCCGGTTTGATACTCGTGACCGCCTCACCCACGCGCTCGATGACACCCATGATCTCATGACCCACCACATGCCCTTTCGGGAGGGCTGTGCGTCCTTCGTACATATGGAGATCGCTTCCGCAGATCGCCGAGGTCGTGACCCTGAGCACCGCGTCTTTGACGCCTGCGGTCCCAGGCTCCTTCTCGTCGACCACGCGCATCCGACTTTCCCCTTCGTACACCACGGCTTTCATAGGCAATCCCCTCGACTGGGCTGGTTCGCGTCACACCCTGGGGCATCTGCGGCCTGCGCAGCGCACTCCCGAGATCTGCTTACAGAGACCCAGAAGGATCTCGCGAGTTCGCCGCTATCCGGCCTTGGTCCTCGTTCGAAGGTGACTTGCGCGCGCCCCGCTCCCCCGGGCCACCCCATTCACGGGGACCCGCTTGCCTGACCCCGGCGGCGACCTTAAGCGCGTAGCGCGGGTGCACCCCTGGGGCCGTCATAGTGATAGCGGCGCAGCACCGCCTGACCTGCCGGCGCGCGCAGCCAGGCGATGAAGCGACGGGCCGCCACCGCGTTCCCACTGCCATGCAGGACCGCGGCGTAGAACACGAGGGGGGATGGTCTATGCACGCGGCCTTGCAGGCGCAATGACACGGTCTCGTAAGTCTTCTCATAGGCCGCATCACCAAGATTGATGGAAGGCGGCAAGGTCAGGTAAGGCAGGCCCAGGGCGGCCGGCTGCGGCTTGTAGGCCGAGCTTGCGTCGAGTTGGCCGCCCTGGAGACGCGCCATGACCTCGGGCTCGGGGAAGATTTGGCGATCATTGACGACAGGGCCCAGGACCCGCCGGACGAGCCCAGGCACGCCGTAGTAGCGCTCCGCTAAATCCATCATAAAGAGGACATTGAGACCTTGCGGATCGGTCAGTGGGTCCGTACGGCCAAAGCGCACGCCCGGCTCTTCCAAGACCCGCCACCAGGGCTTATGGCCGCCACGCCCCGCCCTGGCAAACGCGGCCGCCAGGGGCGTGCGCGGACTATAGGCGAGGACAAGTTCGGTGCTTGCCACGGCGAAGGCCTCTTGCGCATGGCCCGCACGCAACACGATATCCATGGGCCCACGCGTGATCGAGATGAACACGTCCGGACGGATGGTGCCGGCCATGATCATGTGGGCCAGCCCCAAGGCCCCCTGGGCACGGCCTTCGATCCGCAGGCCGAAATCACGCGCCATCACCGGCGCCACACCGCCATGCATGAGTGCGCCCATGGAACCGGCGTACGCCACCTGCAACACAGCCCGCGCACGGGCCCTGGCGAGCTCAGGCACCGAAAACGCGGAAAGCCCGCCCACCGCCCCCCACAAAAACTGCCGTCTCGTCAAACCCATAAGCCCCCCAAAATATCGCCTGACGGCGCTCGCCGCACTGACGCGCACCGGACCCTTATCATCGAACCCGTGGCGTCTTGCGCTCTATCTCAGCCGGTGACCGCGAGAATGATATGTGAGGCCTTAATCAAGGCACAGGCACCCATACCCTCCTCCAGCCCGAGGTTTTCCAGGCTCTCCTTGGTCATCACAGCGGCTATGGTCTTGCCGCTCTCGAGCTCGATCACAATCTCGCAATTCACCACGCCCTTATGGCAGCGGACCACGGTCCCGCAGAGGGTATTGCGCGCGCTGGTGCGCAAGGCCCCGTCGGCAGCCGTCACGATGACCCACGGGGCCTTGATGAGGGCACAGGCCTCGACGCCAAGGGCAAGCCCGAGGTGGTCCACGCTCTCGTTGGTGACAACCGCCGCCAAAGACAGGCCGTCGCCGATATCCAGCACGACCTCGGTATTGACCACCCCTTTCCGGATGCCTTTAACGAGACCTACAAACTCGTTACGCGCGCTTGTCCTCATGTCGAATTCTTCATGAGCCGGAAGAAATGATCAAGGTCCTGCTGCCCCTGCAAGGCCCCCAGAAACCGCTGATACTCGCCCTCGAGCCGCCGGAATGCCGACAAGGCCTGAAGACCGAAAGGGGTCAGTGCGCTACCCCCGCCGCTGCGACCTCCGGGAGTCCGTACAACCAGGGGCGAAGCGGCGAGATTATTGATGCGCTCAACCGCCTCCCAGGCGCCCTTGTAGCTGAGGCCGAGGGCGCGAGCGGCGGCCGATATGGAGCCGAGTTCGCCGATCTTCTCCAGCAATTCGATGCGTCCCGCGCCGCGCGAGGGCGGCCGCATCTCATCCCTCATAAAGATCCCTCCTGGATCTCGTGACTTAGTTCCGCGCCATAACGCATCCTGCGGTCGCACGCCCTAGCTATGGGTACCGATGACGTGTCAGTGGGGGCGCGAAGCCTCCCTCTCGGAACAAAGAATAAAGAACTGATCTCGTGGCGTGAAAGGGCTCCTTATCAATGAGTGTAGCCGACATTACGCCTGATATCCCCGCCCTGAATAAAGGGGGTTTACGGCGCTCTAGGGTAAGTCGTACGCCGATAAGGCAGCGCGCTCGCGCCCCTATTCAGGCACGCCGCAGCCCCTAGCGCCGCCACGCGGTCCAGCGGCGCCGGATCATTGCGCCCATCGCGATGCGGGCCAGTCGATAGCGCCGGGGCCCCGCAAACCACCGGGCCCCGGGGCTGCATGGCCTAAGTCTTGGGGAGGGTTACGCCCTTCTGACCTTGGTACTTGCCGCCCCGATCCTTGTAGGAGGTCTCGCAGGCTTCGCCGGCCTCAAAGAAGATCACCTGCGCCACCCCCTCGTTCGCGTATATCTTCGCAGGCAAGGGTGAGGTGTTTGAGAACTCGAGCGTGACGTGGCCCTCCCACTCCGGCTCGAAGGGCGTCACATTGACAATGATGCCGCAGCGCGCGTAAGTGGAGTTGTGCACGATCAGCCCATTGGCGAGGAAATTGTGCAATCCGGGGACTTCGATATCGTAGACCGGCTCTTGACCCGCGGGATGGATGGCCGCCACCCGATCCCACTCGGCGGCACCCCGAACATAGGCACCATCGGTGCCGTTGCCGCGATACGCGAGGGCTCTGTCCTGTGTGAGCAAGCGCGCGCCTAGACCTTCCTCGACTGTCCGGCAGGACAGACCAAGACGAGTAGCCAAGTGGCGTAACTCATCGATCAGAGGGCGCGCGGCCAAGAGGCCCTCACTCGCGGAATCCTTCATGACGACGGCGACGAAACGGGCGACATCGGCACGCGGGGCGCGAAAGACCGCATCCGGGAGGGCATCGATCATGCCGGCCTGCGCCTGCGCCCGCACCAGATGCCCGAGTCGCTCGGGGGCGATCAAAGGCTCGGTGCCAAAAAAAGGCGCCGACACGGCGGCCGCAAGCCTATCGCCTACGGCGAGATCCGAAAGCGGCACCCAGCCCGTGGGCGTAAGTAAGGGATGATTAGCCGTCGCAGTAAGCGATAGGCCGCTTTCCGTGACGAGCCGCCATACAGGTTTGACCCCATGGGAGGCCAGCGCCGCGACCCGCGCCTGACGCATCCCTCCAGGGGCGAGTGCCGCGGTGCGCCGCGCCCGGCCCCAATCCCTGATGCGCAGGTACTCGCCCGTGTCAGCGTCGAGTACGCGCGTATCGCCGGTCACGCACTTACCAAGACAGATCGTAAGAACGTTGCGCGGGATACGAAAGTATTCGACGGTGCGCGCCAGCGCGAAGGAATTGGGCGGTATGATGCATACGTCGCCGTGAAAATCCACGAAGCTGTTGGCGTCGAAGTTCTTCGGATCGACGATCACGGAATTGATGTTCGTAAAGATCTTGAACTCGTTGGAGCAACGAATATCGTAGCCGTAGCTCGACGTGCCGAAGGACACGAGGCGCTCTTCCCCCCGCGACTTCACCTGACCGGGCTCGAAGGGCTCGATCATCCCATGATCCTGCGCCATGCGCCGGATCCATTTGTCGGATTTTATGCTCATCCCTCACCCGGACCGCGCCGGTCTCCTCCCAGAGGCCCTGACGCCGTCAGGTGTTTTGAATGACGATATTCGGGAAACTCCCCGAGAAATCCTTCTTCATGAGCGCGAGCCGCCCGCCGATACGCCGCGCGATCTCCCGATAGATCTCCGCGATGCGGCCCTCGGGATCGGCCACGACCGTGGGCCGACCGCCGTCAGCGTCGGCACAGATGCGCAGATCAAGGGGCAAGGCGCCCAGAAAATCGACATCGTACTGCTCCGCCATCTTGAGCCCACCGCCGGCCCCGAAAATATGCTCCTCATGGCCGCACTGGCTGCAGATATGGGTGCTCATGTTCTCCACGATACCGATCACCGGGATCTCGACCTTTTCAAACATCTTCAAACCCTTGCGGGCATCGAGCAGAGCGATGTCCTGGGGGGTCGTGACGATCACGGCACCGGTCACCGGCACCTTCTGCGCGAGCGTAAGCTGGATGTCGCCCGTGCCCGGAGGCAGGTCGACCACGAGATAGTCGAGATCTTGCCAGTTGGTGTCGCGCAAGAGCTGCTCCAGGGCCTGGGTGACCATGGGACCGCGCCAGATCATAGGGGTCTCTTCGTCGATCAGATAGCCTATGGACATCGACTGCAGATGATAGCTCGGGACCGGCTCCATGCGCCGCCCGTCCTTGGACTCGGGCTTGGCGCGCGAACCGAGCATCCGCGGTTGGCTCGGGCCATAGATGTCCGCATCGAGGATGCCGACCTTCGCCCCCTCCGCCGACAGCGCCAGGGCCAGATTCACGGCGGTGGTGGATTTGCCGACGCCCCCCTTGCCGGAAGCGACGGCGATAATATTCTTGACCCCAGGGATGGGTTTGACTCCCTTCTGGACGCCATGGGCCACAATTCGGGACTCGACCGTCACATGCGCCGTCTTGACCCCCTTGACCCCCAAGATCTTGTCGCGCAAGCGCGCTGCGAGCGCGTCCCTCACGCCGTTTGCGGGATAACCCAGGACCACTTCGACCGAAACGGCGTCACCGTCCACCTTGATCTGCTTGATGGCCTTCGCGGTCACCAAATCCTGCTCCAAATACGGGTCTATGACCTCTTTCAAGGCCGTTTCCACCTGAAGCTGGGAGACATCCGCCATAGTGTACTTCTCCTGAAATGCCCTGCCGGACCACGGGGTTTAGCCTCGCCATCCTACACCGGGCGGCCCAAAACCGGAACGGGTCGGCAGCCCCCAGGAGCCGGAACCGACCTCGGGGCCCGCGCCGAACTTGGCCGCGCCCCCCTGATCTGCTACCTTTCGGCGTCCTAGGGGAAAATCGCATGCCAAACGACCGCAAAGTGCTGGTGACGAGCGCGCTGCCGTACGCCAACGGGCCTATCCATATCGGCCACATGGTCGAATACATCCAGACCGACGTCTTCGTCCGCTATCAGCGGCTGCGCGGCCGGGTCTGCTACTACCTCTGCGCCGACGACACGCATGGCACCCCCATCATGCTGAAGGCCCAGGCCGAAGGGATCTCGCCCGAACAGCTCATTACGCGCGTCGCCGCCGAACACCTGCGCGACTTCACCGACTTCGGCATCTCCTTCGACCGCTTCGGGTCCACACACAGCGACGAAAACCGCACCCTGTCCGAACATTTCTACATGCGGCTTGCGGCGGCGGGCCACATCGCCACGCGCACCATCGAGCAGGCCTTCGATCCGGTCAAGCAGATGTTTCTTCCGGACCGCTTCATCCGCGGCGAATGCCCGCGTTGTCATGCCGCCGACCAGTACGGGGATTCCTGCGAGTCCTGCGGCGCCACCTACACACCCGCGGAGCTTATCCATCCGGTCTCGGCCTTGAGTGGAGCCGCCCCCATCACCAAGAGCTCCGAGCACTATTTCTTCAAGCTCGGCGACTTCAGCGACGACCTCAAGGTCTTTACGGCCAGCGATGCGCTCCCCAAGGAGGCCGGCCACAAACTCGCCGAATGGCTGACCGAAGGCCTGAGCGATTGGGACATAAGCCGCGATGCGCCCTACTTCGGATTCGAGATCCCGGGTGCCAAGGATAAATACTTCTATGTGTGGCTGGATGCCCCGGTCGGCTATATCGCGACCTTCTGGCAACTCCGGTCCCGCCTCGAGGGTCGGGCCCTCGATATCGATGCCGTGCGCGCACAGTGGTCGCAATACACGATCCATCACTTCATCGGCAAGGACATCCTGAACTTCCACGGCCTGTTCTGGCCGGCCATGCTCAAGGCCGCTAACTTCGCGCAGCCCGCGGCCATTCATGTGCATGGCTTTCTGACCGTCAATGGCAAGAAGATGTCGAAGTCGCGTGGGACCTTCATAACCGCGCGCCGCTACCTCGATGTCCTCCCGGCCGAGTACCTGCGCTACTATTTCGCGGCCAAACTGAACGGCGCGATCGAAGACATCGATCTTAATCTCGATGACTTCCGCGCCCGCATCAACGCCGACCTCGTGGGCAAGCTCGTGAACATCGCGAGCCGCTCGGCGCAACTGCTCGCCCGACACCTCGACAACACCCTGGCCGATGTGCTGCCCGATGCCTTGCTCTACGCTGAATTCCTGAAGGCGAGCGCCGCCATCGAAGACGGTTACGAGGCCTGCGAATACAGCCGCGCCGTGAAGATCGTCATGGATCTCGCCGACCGCGCGAACCGCTATGTCGATGAGACGCGTCCCTGGGAAATCGCGCGGAACCCTGAACGCCACACGGAATTACGGGGCGTTTGTACTCAGGCCTTGAACCTGTTCCGGGTCCTGATCGCCTACCTGAAACCCATCCTTCCAGAGACCGCAGCCAAGGTGGAGACTTTGCTCGGGGGACCGGAACTGAACTTTGAGAGCATAAAGACGCCACGACTTGCCTGCGCCATACAACCCTATGTGCACCTCATGCGACGCATAGAAGCGGCCGATCTCGCGCCCCTCATCGATGAGGGAGGGATGGAGGGTGCCGCGCCCAAGGCGGCGGCCACGCCGGCGCGCGCCGCCACCGTGCAGACCCCCGCGAAGGAGACTGAGGCGGCGGGAACGATCTCAGCCGAGGACTTTGCGCGCATCGATCTGCGGGTCGCACGGGTGGTCGCCGCGGACTATGTCGAGGGCGCAGATAAGCTCCTCAAGCTCTCGCTCGACCTGAACGAAGGCCGCCTACGAACCGTGTTCGCGGGTATCCGCCATGCCTATGCTCCGGAAGATCTCGTGGGCCGCCTGGTCGTCTGTGTGGCCAACCTGAAGCCTCGCAAGATGCGCTTCGGCGTCTCCGAGGGCATGGTGCTCGCGGCCTCCGACGCGCAGGGTCTCGTGGTCCTCAATCCCGGAGAGGGCGCGCGACCAGGCATGACGATCCGCTGATCCGCCGTCGCGCGAATGGCCCAGCCTGCATGGAGTCGCGTGACCACAAGCGCCAGGCATAGCGGCCCCGTCTTTGGTCTCGCATCTTGATACCGAACCTGTGGCCACACCTTGCCCCGGGAGCGGTCGCCTTGACATGGCATGCGCTGGGCTGCGATCATCGGCAAGGTGAGAACCCGGCCGCTTAGACACTTCATAAGCCCCTTGATCCTGATCTTATGGCTCGGGACGCTGTGGGCTTGCATGGCGCCACAGGGTCACCACTCATCGCACGACGGCAAAGCCTGCGCCGCGGTGCACAACGCCATAGGACCCCAGACCGCGAGCAAGCTCGCCAGTGCATCGGCGGCCCTACCCATGGTCGTTGCGGTATTCCTTGTCATCGCCATGATCCTGGTCGGCTTTTCGAGACCGGCCACGGACGCGCCACCGCTCCTGGAGCGGCGACGCCACAGGCCCGCGCAACCCAACGCCCCACCGATCCTCGCCTTCATCTCGTAGAATCCAGGCGCCGTTGCGGCGCACCCTGAATCCCATGAGAAGGCCTTATGCGCATCCCTTTTTGTGCGGCGCGCGCCTTGGTGCTCGCCCTGATTTCGGCGCCGGGCCTAGCCCCGATCCCGGCACAGGCCCTAAGTCTCGCGGCAGTCGAGACCCTCGCTATGCAACACAACCCGACTCTGGCAGCCGCCCGTCAGGATGTCGTGGTCGCTCGCGGCTTGGCCCGACAGGATCGTCTATGGCCCAACCCGCGATTGAGCGTCTCCGGAGGCACCGGCGGCGTGCTGGGCAGCCCTGGAGAATTCAGCACGCGCGTCATGCTCACGCAGGCCGTCCCTCTGACTTCGCGGATCGCCCGCCATGTCGCGACCGGACGAGCCGGTGTACGTCGCGCCCAGGACGCGTTCGAGACGCAAGCCTGGCAGCTACGTGGGAGAGTCGCGCGCGCCTATGCGCGCTGGACTAGCGCTATTGCCGCTGTGACGGTGGCCAAGAAATTAGTCGCCCGAGACGGCATCTTGACTCAGCTCGTCTTGGCGCGGGCGCATGCCGCTCAGATATCGCCTCTCGGGGTGAGTAGCGCCCGCCTCCTCCAAGCTCAGGCACGTCTTTTGGAGAGCACATGGCGCTCGCGGCGACACGCAGCGAAAGCCCAGCTCGTCGCCCTGGTAGGTTACCGCCCGCGCCATGACTGGTCGCCCCCGAGACCCTCGCGCTGGCAGCCGCCGGCCGCGGCACTTGCGCCAATCGCGGCCTTGGCGCGCCGTCCAGACCTTCGCCTGGCCGCGAGCGACCGCCGCTACCGGCAATCCGTGCGCCGCTACCAACACGCCCGGCGGCTGGGGTGGATAACGATAGGCGCAGGTGTCGCGCTTGATCGTCAAGTCCTGCGTGGTGTACCACCGCAACCCATCGATCGATCCCTCGAATTGAGCGCCTCGCTGCCCTTACCCTTCTGGAACCGCAACCAAGGTAACCGATCCGCGGCCGTGGCCCAGGTCGTTCAGGCGCGCGCGCGCCTGCGAGCGCTGCGCTGGCGCATCCGCCACGCCGTCGCCCGCGATCTCTTCACGCTTCAACGTCTGCAGACGCGCGAGCGCCGCCTTGCCCGCCTGCGCAAGCAAGCGCGGCATGCAACGGCCTTGGCACTGCAAGGCCTGAGGCTGGGTCAGGTACAGACTGCAAGCGCCCTTGCGGTATTCACGGATCAACTCACCCTGACCACGGCGTGGCTTAAGACGAACGCCGCGACAGCGGATGCTCGTACTGCCCTGCGCATCGCCCTGGGCGGACCCTAAGGAGACGCCATGATAAAGATCCCTGTCGGGGCGACCGCCATACTGGCGCTCGCCCTCACCACAGTTCCCGCTCTCGCCCGCCGTTCCCCCGTGGTCCAAATTAGCCCCGCGAACATGCAAGCGCTCGCTCCAAGACTTGCCCAGGCGCGCGTGCGTACGCTCCGCGCCCATCGAACCTTCTATGGCGCATTTACCTTGCCTCCGGGCGCAAAAGCCGTGGTGACACCACGGATTCGGGGCCGCGTGACCGCCCTTTACGCCACCATAGGGAGCTACGTGCATCGGGGCGCGCCGCTTGCGCGCGTGCAATCCCTGCTCGTGGGAAATCCACCGGCAAGCGTTCTCGTCCATGCCCCGATGAGCGGGGTCGTGGACACGAGGCCCGCGATCCTAGGTGAGGCCGTGGGTCCCGGTACTGCCCTCTACTATCTGATCAAGCCCGACCGGCTCTGGCTTAAGGCCTATGTCTATCAGAAGGACATCGCATCCGTCCGCGTGGGACAGAAGGCGAGCATCCGCGCGCTTGGGGTCGCCGCGCGCCTGCGGGGGCGCGTCGTCATGATGGCCCCGCACATCGATCCGCGCCGCGGCGCACAGACGATATGGCTCTCGCTTGCCGCTACGCCCCCGACACTGAAACCCGCACTCTTTGCCCGCGCACGCATAATTGTCGGGATCGCCCGCACCGTAGCCGTACCGAGGGCGGCCATCGTGGATGCAAACGGCCGAACCGCAGTGTTCGTCGCGACGGCCCCCGGCCGCTTTCGCTACACGCCCATAGGAGTAGGTCTATGCGAACACGGCTATTGCGGGGTCTCGGGACTCAAAGCCGGCGCGCGCGTCGTTACGCAAGGCAACGCCGAGCTCTATACGCTGTGGTTGACCGGCGGCAAACTCAAGGCGGACAGCTGATGTTCGACTTTCTGATCCGCTTGTCTCTGCGCAGCCGTGCCCTCGTCCTCGGGGTATTCGCCATTCTCGCCGGCGTGGCCCTGATTGCCTGGCGCAGCATGCCTATAAACGTCTTTCCGGCCTTCGCCACGCCGCGCGTGGTGATAGGTACTACCCTGCCTGGCATGGCGCCACGTGACATGGAAGCGCTCGTCACCTATCCGATCGAGACCGCAGTGAGCGGCACGACGGGGATACGCGTGGTCCGCTCGAAGACCACGCTTGGGGTATCGCTCGTGACGGTGGTCTTTCACGCTGGCACCAACATTTACCATGATCGCCAGCTGATCGCCGAACGGCTCCAGAACCTGCAGTCACGATTGCCGACGGGCGTCGATGGACCCGAGATCTTCCCGCTCACGTCGGCCATCGGATGGCTCGTCAAGTACTCGCTCACAAGCCCGGTCCTACCCGCTCAAGAGCTGCGCACCCTGGCCGATTGGGTGATCCGCCCCCGACTCCTTTCGGTGGGTGGGGTGGCCGACGTCGCCGATATAGGCGGCGCCGTCACGCAATACCAGATCGCGCTCGACCCTACTGCCATGCAGGCCTATCGAATCAGCGTGGGCGATGTGGCACGCGCCGTGCGCGGCGTAAGCCGGGATCTGCCGGGCGGTCTCGTAGAGACGTCCGGGCAGCAATTGATCGTATCGGCGGCCGGTCGGCTCCACGAAGGCGACGCGCTCTCACGCCTGCGGCATACCCTGGCCGCGACGCGCGGCGGCCTCCCCATAACCTTGGCCCAGGTCGCCCATGTCCGCCGCTGGCACGCCATCCGCCTGGGCGCTGCGGCCTTGGGCCAGGCGCCTGCGGTTGTCGGGACCGTGTACAAGGCTTACGGGGCCGGTACCATCACGACCACTCGGCACGTACTGGATACCCTGCGTGCGGCGCGGCGCGCGCTCCCGCCTGGCGTCACGATGAACACCCATATCTTCCGGCAATCGACCTTCATCAAGGCCGCAATCCACAACCTCTGGACCGCGCTCTGGCAGGGCGCGCTCATCGTGATCCTCGTGCTGCTCGTGTTTCTCGCGAACTGGCGGGCCTCGCTTGCGACCTTTGTCGCCTTACCTGCCTCGTTCACCCTCGGGGCCTTGATCCTTTACGCCTTTCATGCTGGCGTCAACGCCATGACGCTTGGTGGGCTCGCTGTCGCCATAGGCGAGGTAGTCGACAACGGGATCATTACCGTCGAAAACATCGTCCGTCGTTTGCGCCTGGCCCACGAGCGGTCGGGTGAAGAGGACACCAATAGCGTCATCCTCCATGCCATGCGCGAGGTGTTGAACTCCATCGTCTATGCCACGGCGATTGTCATCCTGGTGTTTCTACCGGTCTTCTTCATGCACGGCATACCTGGACGGATCTTTTCGCCCCTCGGTATATCGTATCTGGCCACCATGCTCGCCTCGCTTATCGTGTCGGTGACCCTGGTGCCGGCCCTTTGTTCATTGCTGTTCAGCCGTTTCGGCCAGAGAGGGCCCGGCGCTGAGCGCGAAACGGGCCTGGTCCGCTTCCTCAAGCGTCATTACCTGCGCCTCCTTGAACGCGTTCTGCCATGGACGCGAACTATCGCGGTGCTTGCGCTCGTCGCGGTCCTGGCGGCCGGAGCGAGCCTCGCGCACCTTGGGCGCTCATTCCTGCCACCTTTCCATGAGGGCAATTACATACTCATCATGACTACGCTTCCCGGAACCCCATGGCGAGAATCGATGCGCCTCGGCGCTGTCGTTCGGCGCGATCTCGCAGCCTTCCCCCAGATCGTGTCGGTCGACCAGCGCGCCGGCGCCGGAACACTCACGCCGGGGGCGAACACTCCGAACAACTCCGAATTCGATCTACGCATCGATTTTCACCGCGGTCCGCAATCACCACATGTGCTGCTCGGCGAGATCCGGCGCCGGCTTGCGACAATCCCCGGGGCCGCCTTCAATCTGGGCGAATTCATTGCCCATCGCATCGATGACGTGGAATCGGGCGTACCGGCGGACGTGGCCGTTAAGATCTACGGGCCACACCTGCGCCGCCTTTATAGCATCGGCAAGGCCGCAAGCCGGGTGATCGCGCCCGTTCCGGGTGTCGTCGACCTTCATCTGGAGCAGCAGATCCGTGTCCCGCAGATCGTCATCACGCCACGGCGTGGGCGCGACGCCCATTACGGCGTGTCCGCAGGGCGGTTGCTGCGGGACATCAACCTCTACCTGAACGACACACCGATCGGTCACGTCCTCCACGGCCCGCGGCGATTTGCGATCACCCTGCGGGTCGCCCACGGCGCGAGGCGCTCCGCGCGCGTCCTACGCCGGCTGCCCGTGGACGCCCCGGCCCTGGGCCCACATGCCGTCGTGCCGCTCGCCGAGCTCGCGTCGGTCCAAGTGCGCCCAGTACCTTTCGAAATTCGGCGGGCGCACGGGCATCGCGTCTTGTTGCTCACCTTCGACGTAGCCGGAAGGGCCCTGTCTTCGGTGGTCCACGAGGTCAAGACGCGCATGGCTAAGGTCTCCCTGCCGCGGGCCTACTTCGTACGCTACGGCGGCACCTTCCGCAGTCAGGAGCGCGCGAACACGACCCTATGGCGTCTTGGTCTGCTCGCGATCATAGTCTCCGCACTGCTCCTCCAGAAGGCCTTTGGCTCGCTGCGCGACGCCTTGCTTGTGCTCGTCAATCTGCCGCTGGCCATGGTCGGGGGAGTCGCAGCGCTCCTGCTCACGGGATCCACCTTGAGCACCGCCGCCGTCATCGGATTCATCGCGCTCTTTGGGATAACCGCGCGCAACGGGATCATCCTCATAAGCCACTACAAGACACTTGAGACCGACGGTCGGTCGGTCGACGAGGTGGTAAAGGAAGGTACGCTCGACCGCCTCATACCCATCCTGATGACCTCGATTGCGCCCGCCCTGGGCTTATTGCCGCTCCTGTGGGGATCGCCGGTCGGGAAGGAGCTCGAGCGCCCGCTGGCCTTTGTCGTACTCGGCGGCCTCGTGACCTCTACTGCACTCAATCTGATCGTCATCCCGAGCGTCTATCGCGCCCTGCGCTGGCGCGACCAGGCTCGCACGCGGGGCACCCCGGCTTGACGCGCCGATGCGCCGAGACGAAAGTGACAATGCCCCGGGGAGGGATCGCCGGGGCCACGGGCGCCGCGGCCGACGGATCGCGCCGTGAGGCAAAAGCCTGCGGGGACCCATGTCTATCCTTCTTCTGAGCGGCGGAATCGAAAGCGCGACCCTGCTCCACGAGCGGTGCGGATCGAGCGACCTGCGCGCCTTGTTCATCGACTACGGCCAACGCGCCGCGCGCGCGGAGCGGGCCGCCGCGACCGCCCTCTGCGCGCGCACCGGTACACCGCTCACGGCAGTCGCGCTCAAGGGCTTGGGGGCGCTCGCACCCGCGGCTGTCTGGAAGCCTCATGTCCCGCTTGCGGCCCGCAACCTCCTGGCCGTGAGCCTCGCCGCCAACCACGCACTGGCCCTGAGGGCGCGCGGTGTGCTGCTTGGTCTACAGCGTGATGATCAGGGGCATCGCGAGGGGGCGCCACCTTTCATCGCGGCGCTCGCAGACACCCTGGCGGCGCTCGGACTCGAACTCGAGGTCCCTTACCGCAAGCTGAGCAAGGTGGCGGTGGTCGCGCGTGGTCGCGCCCTTGGGGTCGATTACACGGTGACCTACAGCTGCCTGCTCGGACGGCGCACGCCATGCGGACGCTGCCCGCAGTGCCGCTCGCGCGCGCACGCGCTTGCCTGCGATTCGTAAACGGCCTCAAGACCTCTCCGGGCGGCTTGCGCCCCGCCTCCGCGCGCGGCAGACTCGCGTCATGATCAGCAATACCCGTCCCGTCCCGCTCGCGGCCGTCATGGCCCTCCTGCCCCAGACCCAATGTCGACTCTGCGGCTTCGACGGCTGTCGCCCCTATGCCGAAAAACTCCTTTCGGGGGGCACGGATATCAACCGTTGCCCGCCCGGCGGCGACGTGACGCGCCTTGCCCTGGCCGCGCTTCTCGGCCGCGAGGCGCACGCATGGGAGGGTGAGCGGCGGCCGGCCCCGCGGGTCCTGGTCGCCATAGACCCCACGGCCTGCATAGGCTGTGCCCGCTGCCTCCCCGCCTGCCCCGTGGATGCCATCGTCGGCGCGCCGGGGCTGCTGCACGCCGTCGTGGCCACGGAGTGCACAGGCTGTCTACTCTGCCTCGCCCCCTGCCCGGTCGACTGCTTCACGATCCAGACCCACGAGGATCCACCGCACGGGCCCTGGCCGGATCGTTCGCAAGAAGAGGCCCGACGGGCGCGTCTGCGCGCTTACCGCAAGAGCCGGCGGGCGCGCGCCCCCCAACAGCGGCCATCGGTACACGCCGACCGTGAACGCAAGCGCCGGGAGATCCGCGAGGCCCTCGAGCAGACGCGCCGCGAACGCGGTTGGCAAGGCCCCACGCGCGACCGTAGAATAGCGCGCGGCGAATAGCGTCGACCGTATCACGAGGAACCCTCATGTCCGGACATTACCCCTTCGGTGGCAAGGCCAATCGCATCAGCGCCTTTGCCTTTTTCGAGAAGAACCAATTGAGCCTGGAACTCCAGGAACGCTATTACCGGTGGTGGTACGACTTCGCCAAGTCCATGGTCGACCAGGACCCGGACCTCAAAGTGACACGCGCAGTCGATTTCCAGCATTACCCCTTCGGGCAACACGCCGAATCCAATTTCCATCTCCATGGCTACAAATGGGCAACCGCCCTGGCCGATCTCGGCGACTTCATCGCCAACGTGATCTTCCCTAAGCTTGGCGAGGAGCAGTCCCACAAGCTCGAACACGACTACGAGACGATGATGAAGGCGCTGCTGACCGAACGTGAGAAGGCGCCTCGCGAGGCCCCGCCCGACATTGGCCGCTACCGGCACGTCTAAGGCGTCGCGGGTCCGGATGCCGGCTGCGGCCCGCGAGACGGTCTTCGAACGTCTCCGGGAGAGCAACCCGCACCCTACGACCGAGCTCTGCTACGGGAGCCCCTTTCAGCTCCTGATCGCCGTGCTGCTATCCGCGCAGTCGACGGACCGGGCCGTCAATAAGGCGACGGGGCCGCTCTTCAAGGCCGCCCCGGACGCGCAGGCCATGCTGTGTCTCAGTGAAGGCGAATTGAAGGCCTTTATCGCCAGCATAGGCCTTTACCACACCAAGGCCCGCCATATCCGCCAGACGTGCGAGATCCTGGTCCGCGACCACGCCGGGCACGTTCCCCGCGAACGCGCAGCCCTCGAGGCCCTGCCGGGTGTGGGCCGCAAGACCGCGAACGTCATCCTGAATACCGCCTTCGGCGAGCCCGTGATCGCAGTGGACACCCACATCTTTCGCGTTGCCAATCGACTTGGCCTCGCCCCGGGCCCGACCGTGCGGGCGGTCGAGGATCGCCTCTCGCGTGTCGTGCCGGACCGCTTTCGGGCCGACGCCCATCATTGGTTGATCCTCCATGGGCGCTACGTCTGCAAGGCGCGCAGGCCCGAGTGCGAACGCTGCGTTCTCTTTGATTTGTGCACTTATCGGGATAAAGTACCGCCATGGACAGTAACAGGGTCGCCACAGGCCTCGGGCGCGGCCCGCGGGCCCAGCCGGAGCTTGCCGCGACGGCGGTCTCCCGGGCGCTCGCGCGAGCCCGCCTAGGGAGCGCCCGCTCGGTCATCCTTTTCCTGACCCACCACTTCGCAGACAACCCGACACCCGCGCTACGCGCGGCGGCGCGCGTAGCCGGCTGCACGCAGATCGCGGGCTGCACGGCCGCGGGGCTCTTAACCGACGAGGAGTGGATCATTGACGCGCCGGCGGCTGCGGCCATGGTATTCGGGGGCCCGGCCTTTCTCGACCACGTCCAAAAGAACGACGAGGATGTCCTTCTAAGCCTCGTCGCGCCAGGTGACCTCGCCGCCGACTGGCTCGATGTCGGTTCGCGGCGCGTGGGCGCGGTGGCTGGGGACGTCCTGGGACGTGGCCCCTTTCGCGTCTGGAGCAGCGGACAGGTCCGGCGTGATGGCCGAGGGGAAGTGGCCTTGCGCGGACTGGTCGGTAACCTCGGGGCCTCGCAAGGGGTGCGCGCACTCACTTCACCGATCGAAGTGGCGGAGGTACACGACTATGACGTCCTGAAACTCGGCCACTACCCGGCGCTGAATGTCCTGGTCCAGGCCCTGCCGATCGGTGTGCGCGAGATGGAGCGGATCCCTTTACATCTCATCATGGGCGGCGTCACCTTCGGCGACCCCGCCACGGCCATCAAGGAAGGGCGCTATCGACTGAACCATATCGTGGCCGCCAATATGAGCGACCAATCCATCACCTTTGCGCAACGCCTGACGCGGGGCGAACGCCTTTTCTGGGCCATGCGCGATACCTTGGCGTCGGAAAGGGATATGCGTGCCACCATAGATCGGACTGCGCTCGGGCTCAAAGCCCCTCCGGATTTTGGGCTATTATTCCCCTGCACCGGGCGCGGCCCGCACTTTTATGGCGACACGGATCGCGACCTCGATCTCCTAACGCACCGATTTCCGGGCCTTCCGATCATCGGAATCTATGGGAACGGCGAAATCGGTCCGCTCGACGAGGCGAACCACCTCTATCAATATTCGGCCGTGCTCGGACTCTTCCGGGCCGCAACACGAAACTGCCCCTGATGTGGTCGACGGACCGCAACACCATGCGCGCAGTGTTCTACGACGCTTGGCGACACTTCAAGGAACAGACGCCGCTCACGGGGGTCGAGGCCTTGATCGTCGAGGCCTTGGTCGCCCATCCGGAATATCAGCCGCTATTCGACGATGGCCGTCCGTCCGAGACCATCGACCCTACGGCGGGCTCCGGGACCAATCCCTTCCTTCACTTAGGCCTCCACATCGCCATCGCTGAGCAGATCGCCACCGATCGCCCCCCCGGCGTCGCTTCCGAATGGCAGCGCCTCCAGGGCCTCTGGCAGGATGCGCATCGCGCGCGCCACGCGATGATGGAGTGCCTGGAGGAGACCCTGTGGGAGGCGCAGAGCCGGGGCATAGCGCCGGACGACTCGGCCTACATCGAACGCTTGCGCGCACTCGGCACGGGTGGTCGTAAAAAATAGCGCACGGCTTCGGCACGACCCCTTGCAAAGTGGTGATATCGCGTGTAGATAAAGGGCATGGGAAGACCCGTCAAGGGTTGATGCTCGGGCGTAAAAGAAAACCGCGCGCAGCACAGACACGAAAGAAGAGGGCACCGAAAGAGTCGTGAGTCGCTTGGACGTCAACCGAAAGTGGAAGCACAATCACCGTACACGGTACGCGGGGCTTTTAGCCCCGTTTTTTATGGACACAATTTGGCGGCGAGAGGCCGACCTGAGGACAAACACGTGACACTCGAGATCGAAAAGACTGATAACGAACCCCCCGAACCGAGCTTCCTCCCACGCTCGTCGCAGGCTCGGGAGGAAGTATGTTGAACGCTGTCAACGCTGTCATGGACGCCCATTTTCTCACGCCGGCCAAAGGCGGTCCGCAAGCCCTCGACTCCGATAACCGCCGACGCCTCGAGCCGCAGGGACGCTACCTCGTCTCGGGCAAATATCGGCTTTTCCCCTTCGACAAGAGCGCGAAACCCTACTTCGACGAAGCGGTAGCGCGCCTAGGCGTGGCCCTGTCCGATTACAGCTTCGCGAACAATGTCATCTGGCTCTATCAAGCAAGCGGCTTCTATCAGATCATAGAAGGCTGCTTCTGCCTCTTCGGTCTGTCCGGTAATGGCCTCACCATGCTCTTGCCGCCGCTGGGGGAGCCGCATAAACAGAAGCGCGCCCTGAAGACCTGTATCCGCATCATGGATCAGTACAACCCCTCGCCCTACCAGGCGCGTCTGGACTTTGTGTACAAGGACTTTCTTCAGATCCTGGATCACGCCGAAGATGGCGCACCCGTCATTGAGGGCGAACCCTGGCACGTCGAGGTCACAAACCCCGACTACATCTACCGTACCTCCGACCTGATTGAGCTGCGTGGCAACGCCTTCAAGACCAAGCGCAACGAAATTAATCAATTCCGGCGCGCCTACCCGAACCATACCCTGGTGCCATTCTCCACCGAACATCGAGAGGCGGCGCGCAGCCTGGTCAATACCTGGACGGAGAACCGCATCCGTGCGCTCCCCGAGGGATCACTCGAGGACTTTCTCTATAATCTCGAACTCGAGCGTAAGGCCATCAACCGCACCATCGCCCTGTACGAGGAGCTGGGTCTCGAAGGTCTCTGCCTCTTCATAGACGGGGTCCTCGAGGGTTTCACATTCGGGGAGCGCCTGAGCCCAGACGTGGCCAACGTCCTTATCGAAAAGACGAACTTCCACATCCAGGGGGCGGCGCAGTATCTGTTCCGGGAATTCACCAAGGTCTTCGCGCACTCGACCTATATCAATGTGGGTGATGACCTCGGCTTCGAAAACCTGCGGCGCGTCAAGATGAGCTACCGACCGGCCATGTTCGGCGAGAAGGTGATCCTCCACCGGCGGGTCCCGGCGGAAATCCGTTGAGGCGGGCGGGCCCGGCCGACCTCGAGGACCTCATGGCCCTCGAGGCCCGCTGCTTTTCGGCAGCGGACGGGCTCTTCCATCGCCGCCAAGTTCGCTATCAACTCGCAAGCCCCTGTTGCGCGTGGCTCGTGGCGGGACAATTCGAAGGCGCTGCCTGCCTGCTGGTCGCCTCCAACGGACGCGACCGATGGGGGCGCCTCTATTCCCTGGCGGTCGACCCCGCCCACCGCCACAAGGGCGTGGCCAAACGCCTGCTCGCGGCCGCCTTTGTATGGTTTCGGGAACAGGGGGTGCAGGTCATGCGCGCCGAGGTGAAAAACACCAACTTAGCCGCACGGCGCCTCTACGCGGACCTCGGCTTCGAGGAACACGAAGAGCTTCCTGACTATTACGGTCCGGGGACCTCGGGCATCAAGCTCTACCGGCGGATGTAGCGGCGAACAGGGGCACACGCAAGAAGAAATGTGAACCGCCAGCCTCGCGCGCCTCGTAGCCTACGGTGCCACCATGTTTCTCGGCGATGGTGCGCGCCACCCATAGACTACGGGGCGCGGCAAGATCCCGGACCGGCGCGCCGGGCTGCGGATCGAACAGCCGGGCGCGGGCCTCGAGAGGCAGGGCTGCACCGCAATCGCGGACAGAGACGACCCCCACCCCCATTTCCGTGGTAATGGCGACCTCGACAGTCGTATGCGGTGGAGCGAGATGGATGGCGTTGATCAGAAGGTGGCTCAAGGCGCGCAACAGCAGGCCCCGATCCCCCTGAATCACAGCCGCGCTCGAGCAAGGATCGAGCGCCAAGCGGATATTCCGTGCCTGCGCATAATCGGCATCCGCGGTCACCGCCTCTTCAGCCAAGCGCGTCAGGATAAGCGGCGCCAGCGTCCACTTCATCGTGGCGGCATGATTGTTGTCGACATCGAGGAGCTCGGCGACCGTGCGCGCCAAGCGCTCCATGTTGCTGCGCGCGATCCTGAGAAGGCGCATGTCATCGACCGCAAGTTTGGTGGTGGCGGTTTCGGTCAAGAGCCCGAGTGAGCCCAAGGCCGAGGTGAGGGGCGTCCTAATCTCGTGGCCCAAGGCGGCCACCAGCTCACCCTTCAGCCGCTCGCTGCGCCGCCGATTCGTGACATCGCGGGTCACGGCCACAAACCCCCGCTCCGAGCCCGCCGTCATCGCACTCAAGCCAAGCTCCATCGGAAATATGGTGCCGTCCCGGCGCAGACCATTGACCTCCAAGCCATGTCCCGCGAACTTGACGCCAACGCGCTCCATCTGGCTTTCCAGAAAGCGCGTGTATTCGGCGCGCTCCGCGGCCGGGACAAGCTGCGAGAAGTGGGATCCTATGATCTCCTCCTCTTTGTAGCCGAATATCCGCAAGGCCTCGCGATTTAAGGATCGTAAGCAGCCGGCGCGGTCCACTGTGACGATCCCCTCTTCGACATGCTCGAGCACCGCGCGGATGTAAGACTCGCGCTCCTTGAGATCCCCGGCGGTTCGGCTATGAAGGACCACCTCGCGTCTCAGATCCTCGTTCAAGCGGTGGGCGGCCGCCTTCTCCGCCTCCAGATGGGCAATGAGGCCGCGGTTCTCGAACCTCAACTGCAGCGAAGCTGCGACCGTGCGTTCGACCCGTCGTGCCGTCAAAAGCATCACCCCCATGAACGCGACCGCGACTACGGCCATGGCCTCATGGATACGGCCGCCCGAGACGAAGAAACGCAGCGCCAAGGGGCCCAACACGAAAACGACGAATATGAGGGCGACCGAGAATATCGCAGAAAAACTGACGACCGCGCCCACGGTCATAGCCGTGAGCATGAAAAACAGGAACACCTGCGGCAACAGGGCCTGCGGAAAGAGCCACACGGCGGCCGCGCCCCATACGAGCCCTGCCGCCGCTGTCGCGATGGCGTAATAGCGGCCCCACGCGTTCGTATCGTGGGCCTGCGGGGCGCTCCGATAGTATCCGACCAGCCGATAACGCGCGACCGCCACAAGCAGCACGGCCAAAAGCCAAGCAGCGATGCGCGTCTGCGGCACAACGTGCCACTCCATAAGCGCGAGAATGGCGGCGTTGACCGCAGTCACGACAAGTCCTGGCGGCAGGTTGGCGTATAAGAGACGCACCTGCTCCCTTTGGATATCGGTCGCCGCCAGGGGCGCCACCGGCGCCCCTGCCACCCCCGCGCCCGCCTCTTCGAACGCCACGTCCACCCCCTTGCAGCTCTCCTTACGGATAGCTGCAAGGGTTATGCCACACCCCGGGGCTTACGCCCCTTACTTGCGCAGGCGTGCCGCGGTCCGTAAGCGCAAGGCGGTCAGCCGTATGAAGCCCGTGGCGTCGCCCTGGTTGTAGCGCCCGCCATCATCCTCGAAAGTGGCGATGGCCGGATCGAAGAGGGAGTCACTGGACGACTCCCGTCCGACCACCGAAGCCTGCCCCTTGAAGAGCTTGACTCGCACCCGGCCGTTCACGGTTTCCTGTGATTTATCAATAAGTTCTTGAAGCAGTTTGCGTTCCGGACTCCACCAGTATCCGTTGTAGATCAAGGCCGCGTAGCGCGGCATCAGGTCGTCTTTCAGGTGGGCGACCTCACGGTCCAGGGTGAGCGATTCCATGGCACGATGGGCCCGCAGCAAGATCGTCCCGCCCGGCGTCTCGTAGCAACCGCGCGACTTGATACCCACATAGCGGTTCTCGACCAAGTCCAGACGCCCGATCCCGTGACGCCCGCCGACCTCATTCAAGGTGGCCAAAACCTGGGCCGGCGACAGGGGGATGCCGTCGATCGCCGTCACATCCCCGCGCGTATAGGTCAACTCAATCCACTGGGGCTCGTCGGGAGTCTCTTCGGCAGCGCGGGTCCAACGCCACATCGTAGCCTCCGGTTCCTGCCAGGGATCCTCGAGGATACCGCCCTCGTAGGAGATATGGAGCAGATTTGCGTCCATAGAATACGGCGAGGCACCCTTACGCTTGTGTTCCACCGAGATGCCGTGACTCTCCGCATAGGCCAGAAGGCGCTCGCGCGAGTTCAAATCCCATTCCCGCCATGGGGCGATGACCCGAATATCAGGGTTCAGGGCGAAATAACCGAGCTCGAAGCGTACCTGGTCGTTACCCTTGCCGGTGGCCCCATGCGCGACCGCATCGGCGCCAGTCTCACGCGCGATCTCGATCTGGCGCTTGGCAATCAAGGGCCGCGCGATGGACGTGCCGAGCAGGTACTCCCCCTCGTAGAGGGCGTTGGCACGGAACATCGGGAACACGAAATCGCGCGCGAACTCTTCCTTCAGGTCATCGATATAGATCTCGCGCACGCCGGCCTTGCGGGCCTTCTCGCGTGCAGGCTCAAGTTCCTCGCCCTGGCCGA
The DNA here is from genome assembly GCF_054609335.1 of Acidiferrobacter sp. Taxonomy (NCBI): domain Bacteria; kingdom Pseudomonadati; phylum Pseudomonadota; class Gammaproteobacteria; order Acidiferrobacterales; family Acidiferrobacteraceae; genus Acidiferrobacter; species Acidiferrobacter sp. Next base: position 31,505 of record NZ_JBTRWP010000002.1, read on the forward strand.
TATCAGCTGTGAAGGTCACGACCTCGCAATCGTAGTGCTCGGTCAGCCACTTCAAGATCACCGAGGTATCAAGCCCCCCGGAGTAGGCCAGCACCACCTTCTTTATGTCGCTCATGGGCAAACCCTCTCAACTCGTGGCACGCGCCGTTCTCCTCAAGCGCGCGAGCAGCCGCCGGGCGAGATCCCCGAAGAGCTCCGTCTGCGTCGGATGCGGATGGATCGCGGAACCCACCTGTTCGAGGGTGAGGCCGGCGCTTACCATGAGCACCGCCGAGCCGATCAGGGTATCGGCATGGTCGGCCAAAAAATGTACGCCGACGATCCGTCTCGTGGCGCGATCGGCTACCATCTTGATAAAGCCTGCAGTCTCGCCCGTGATCATCGCCTTAGCGTCTATCGAAAAAGGCACCTTGATCTCGACCGGGTCAAGGCCTTGGACCCGGGCCTGTTCCGCCGACAGGCCGACGAACGCCGCCTGCGGTCGCGTAAAAATGACACCGGAGTCCTTGCGCTCATCATACGCCGCCTCGTGGCCGAGCAAAGTCTGGGCCGCAACCCGCCCCTGATGGCCTGCCGTATGGGCGAGCATATAGCCTCCCACCACGTCGCCCACCGCGAAAATATGCGGGACGCTCGTCTGACAGTGCTCATTGACGGTAATGACGCCACGGTCGGCCGCGACACCGGCGCGTGCCAGTGCCAGAGGCTCCGTGACCGGGCGCTTGCCGGTTGCCAGTAACACATAATCCGCCTGCGCCAAGCACGCATCGGCACCGAGCGTGTAGCGCACCGTGACCGAACCCGGGGTGCCCTCGATACCCTGCACCCGCGCCGACGTGACGACCGACAGACGCGCTTCTTTGGCAAGCAAGGCGGCAAGCTGTGTGGCCACCTCGACCTCAACCTCGGGGAGCACCCGGTCGCGCGCCTCCAGCACCGTGACCTCGCAACCGAAGTCGATGAAGATCTGCGCCATTTCAAGCCCGATGGCGCCGGCACCCACAACCACGAGACGCCCAGGCGGCCCCTCGAGATTCCACACCGTATCGGAGGTCAAGACCCCCGGGCCGTCGGCCCCAGGGATCGGCGGCACGAAGGGCGGGGCGCCCGTGGCGATGACGGCGCTTGCAAAGGTGACGCGCTTGCCCGGCGCGCCCGACTGCGGGGCCCGCCGCTCATAGGGGTCCGCACCCTCTACGGGCACGATCACTGCGCTATGGTCGGAATCGAAATAGGCGAAACCCTCGCGCACGTCGATGCGCACGCCCTTGTCGGTTTTGAGGGCCATCTCGCCACGAGTCGTGAGCACGCGCTTACGCATGACATCGAGACGTGACCAGTCGAGCGCGGGCTCTGCGGTATTGACCACCCCGAGATCCGCGTCATGACGGCGATCGCGGATGCGGTCGGCCGCCGCGCGCCAAGCCTTTGAAGGAATACAGCCGCGCCAAAGACACTCGCCACCCGGAAACGGGGCGTCGTTCACCATAATCACACGCCGCCCATGGTCCACGAGTTCGCGCGCGCAGTCCTCGCCGCCGGGACCTCCGCCTATGACCAGTACATCGCAGTCATAGCCACTGGTATCCGCGGGCAAGGCCCCCGAGGAAGGCCGCTCGGCGCGGGTCGTGGCGGTCTGCGCGCTGCGCGCCGCGGCCGCCGGCCCCGCTGGCGCAAACAACCACGCCGGGTCTTCGATCAACCCCTTGAAGGTGTTCAGGAACTTGGCGGCCTCGGCGCCGTTTACGATCCTATGGTCGGCGGTCATGGTGACCGGCATGCCGTGCGGCTGGGTGCTCGCAATGGCAAAGATCGCCGAGGTCCCGGGCACCGGAATGGCGTCGAACTGGGCGACACCCAGCATACCCATGTTCGAGATGGTGAATGTCGGATTCGAGTATTCCTCAGGCTTCAAGCGCTTCAAGCGCGCTCGCGCCACGAGATCCTTCCACTGGGCATTCAACTCATCCACCGAACGCGCCACGACATTGCGCAACACCGGCACGACGAGCCCCATCCCTTCAGTCTCGACTGCAAGCCCGACATCGATCTGCGTGCGCTCGACAATGCGATCCTCGTGCTGATAGACAGCATTCACGCGCGGATGACGTTCGATGGCCCGCGCAGCGGCGGCGGCGAGCAGCACAGTAAGCGATACTTTGAGATCTTTGGCGGCGCGACCAAGCCGCGCCGGATCGACATGCACCGTGACGCGGAACAGAGGCATGGACAACGAGTACTCCATGTTCTGGCTGACCGCCTTTTCCATGCTGTCCATGGGGCGACCGGCCCCCGGCACCTGAAAGATCCGTTTGGCCTGGACGCGCGGTCCGCCGCCGGCGCCGGCCACATCCGCACCAGTAATGCATCCCCCCGGACCAGTCCCGGCCGCGAGGCTATTGATGTCGATGCCATGGGCGCCGGCGAGTTGCCGTGCGTAGGGTGTCGCCGCCCCCTTGCGGGGACGGGGCGCCGGCGTTGCGCCATGCGGCATTGCTGGTGCCCGGGTCTTCGCCTGCACGCTCCCGGAGGGCACCGGCGCAAAGGGTGCGGGTGTGGCCTTGGCGGCCACCGGCGCGCTAGGCACCAAGGCGCCCTGCGTCACCTCTTTGGCGTCGGCGACCAAGAAAGCGATCGGCTGCCCCACCGGAACGACCTGCCCGGCATTGGCCTGCGGCCCGGACAGATAGCCCTCGCGGAACACTTCGACATCCATGATGGCCTTGTCGGTCTCCACGGTCGCCACTACGGTGCCGCGGCTTATGAAATCGCCGATCGCCTTTTCCCAGGAAACCAGGGTCCCTTCGGCCATGGTATCCGACAATTGCGGCATCAGGATCGCTTGGCCCCGGGGCGCCTCGATGGCGGCCGGCGTGGCCGTCTGCGCAGCGGCCGGCGCGGCGGCATGCGTATCTGTCACAGCCGCTGACTCGCCCACGAGCGCCGCAATCGGGGTGCCGACTGCGATCGCAGCACCAAGCGGTGCGAGCGGCCCGGACAGATAGCCCTCGCGGAACACCTCGACATCCATGATGGCCTTGTCGGTCTCCACGGTCGCCACTACGGTGCCGCGGCTTACGAAATCGCCGATCGCCTTTTCCCAGGAAACGATCGTGCCTTCCGACATCGTGTCCGAAAGCTGCGGCATCTTGATGAGAAACGGCTCGGCCATAGTGGCTTCCTATGCTAACAAAGAGGGGCGGGCCAGAGCCGTCAGACGCGGCCCAAAACCTTGAGCGCAGCCGCCAACACGTCATCGGCGTTCGGGATGGCCGCCTTTTCCAGCTGGCGATTGTAGGGGACCGGGACATCCGCCGCGTGCACACGCACGGGTTGCGCGTCGAGCGCGAAAAAGCATTCCTCGATAATGACCGAGATGATCTCCGAGCCCACGCCGACCGTCGCCTCGTCTTCCTCGGCAATGACCACCTTGTGCGTCTTCTCGACCGAGCGTCGAATCGTGTCCCGGTCGATCGGCCGCAAGGCCCGCAGATCCAGGACTTCGGCCGACACGCCCATGGCGGCGAGCTTGTCGGCTGCCGCCAAGCAGAGGTGCACGCTGTAATTGTAACCGATCAAGGTGACGTCGGTCCCGGCACGCACGATCTCCGCGCCCTCGAGCGGGCGGAAGGTCTCCTCATCCGGGACCTCGCCGCGCATGTTGTACATGCTCTCGTGCTCGATAATGATGACGGGATCGTTGCACCGCACCGCGGATTTCAGCATGCCGTAGGCGTCGAGCGGTCCACGCGGAGTCACGACACGAAGGCCCGGTGTGCTCATGAACATGCGCGCAAGACGCGCCGAGTGCTGGGCCGCCAACTGATGCGCCGTGCCCCCGGGGGTGCGCATCACGATCGGACAGGACGCCCGGCCGCCCGACATATAGCGGATCTTGGCCGCGGCGTTTATGAGCGTATCGAGTGCCAGCAACGCGAAGTTGATCGACATGATCTCGATGATGGGTCGCATGCCGGCCATAGACGCGCCTATCCCGATACCCGTATACGAGTTCTCGGATATGGGCGTGTCGATGATCCGTTCCGCGCCGTACTTTTGATACAGTCCGGCGGTCGCCTTGTACGTCCCGCCCGCCACGCCGATGTCCTCGCCCATGGCGATCACCATGCGGTCATGCGCGAGCTCCTCGTCGTGCGCGCGTCGTATAGCCTCCCAGTACGCGATCTCAGCCATGTTGCTCCCCTTGCGCAAGCGGCCCGATCCAGCGCGGATCTGGCTGGTCGTCGAGGCAATACTTATTCAAATCTTCCACGCGCGGCTCTGGGCTCTCCTCGGCAAAACGTACGACATCGTTCTCGATTTCCTCGAGCACCGACTTTTCCATAGCGGCGATATCCTTCTCGGTCAGAACTTTCGCCTTTTTGAGGCGGCCGCCGTAGATCTTGAGCGGATCGCGCTCCATCCACAGCCGCTCTTCTTCCTTCGAACGGTAGGCGTTCGAATCCGACATCGAATGGCCTCTCTGGCGATAGGTCATGAATTCTATGAAGTAGGGACCCCTGCCGCTGCGCACATGAGCAATGGCATCGGTCGCCGCGGCCATGACGACGTCGATATCCTGGCCGTCATGCTGACTGCTCGGGATGTCGTAGGCGGCGACCCGCTTATACTGGTCGGTCACTGCCGTCGAGCGCTCGATCCGGGTGCCGATGGCGTACAAATTGTTCTCGCAGACGAAGAGTACCGGCAGCTTCCAGACCGACGCCATATTCATTGTCTCGTGGAAGGTGCCCTGATTGTTGGCGCCATCGCCGAGGAAGCAGATCGCGATCTGATCGGTGCCCTTATGCTTACAGGCGAGCGCAAGCCCGGCGGCCAAGGGGAAGGGCTGACCGACGAGGGCATAGCCGCCCATGAAGTTGACCGTCGGATCGAAGATATGCATAGACCCGCCGCGACCGCGGCTCGACCCGGTCTCCTTGCCGTACAGTTCGGCCATGACTTCGCGCGCCGGGGCACCGGCCTTGAGGGCGTGGACGTGGTCGCGGTAACCTGTGATGACGTAGTCGTAGCCACAGCGCGCCATCTCCAGCACCCCCGTGGCTACCGCCTCCTGTCCCGAATAGAGGTGCAGGAAGCCGCCGATCTTGCGCTCCATATAGGCCTCGAACGAGCGCTCCTCGAACCGGCGGTAGAAAATCATCTCGCGCAACAGGCGTTTCTGATCGCTTGCGTTCATTTCTTTCCTGTTTATTTGGGTGGGACTCGCCTGAGCCCCAGACACAGACGACCCGTGCGCCAGGCCCGAGCGCGGGGGTATGATCGGGGTTTTATGACGAGAGGTCAAGGTAAAGCGTCAACTACCCCACCCTAACGGGCCATGGGCCATGCCCCCACGATACGGGGGTGGTCCACGGCCCACAATGTACGGCCTGCCATGAGGGCGGAGCTTGGAGGTGAAGACCAAAAGGCTGGGTTGACCAGGGTAGGCGGTAACCAACCCGCACCGTTGCAAACAGGTCGTTCAGACGCACCAGCGAATGCTTCCTCAGTTCGCCGCTCTGCAAGGTGGGGATCACGCTGGGCAAAGGCAAAGGCCCGAAGGTTCCGACCGCACTCGAGAGAGTGGAGCCGGTGTGCGACCTTCCCGAGGGGAGATGGGCCGCATGGCCCGCATTACCAGGCCCGTAAGGGCTGTTTGACCAGAGAGAATTGTATGGCTGTTTTGGTAATGGACCGGAGAAAGAGACCGCTGATGCCGTGTTCCGAGAAACGGGCACGGCTGCTGCTCGAGCGGGGCCGGGCCCGTGTCCACCCGGTGATGCCGTTTACCATCCGGCTGGTGGATCGGTACCAGGAGAACGCGATCTTGCAGACGGTGCGGTTGAAACTGGACCCAGGCAGCCAGACCACGGGGCTCGCCTTGGTGCGGGAGCAAGACACCACGGACACAACGACCGGAGAAGTCGTCCGCACCCTCACGGTGCTGATGCTGCTGGAATTGCAACACCGAGGTTCCGTGATCCGCGACCGGCTCACGGCCCGGCGCGCGTTCCGCCAGCGCCGGCGCGGGAACGTGCGGTATCGTCCGGCCCGCTTCGACAACCGGACGAAACCGGAGGGTTGGCTGTCCCCGTCATTACGTCATCGGGTCGATACGACGAGGACGTGGGTGGCACGGCTCCGCCGATTGGCGCCGGTGACATCCCTGTCGCAGGCGCTGGTCCGGTTCGATACCCAGCAGATGCAAAACCCGGAAGTATCCGCTATCGAGTACCAGCAAGGCACATTGGCCGGGTACGA